>DAIUFO010000015.1:6316-23752 GCA_036844545.1 Chloroflexota bacterium | reverse complement strand
CGGCCGGGGCGGATCGGCGCCGCGGTCCCACTCGGGGTCGACGGTGGCGACGAGGGCGGAGATGGGGCAGACCGGCACCAGCTCGCAGGGATGGCAGGTGGACAGCTCAAGGCGAGCGCAGGAGCGCTTGCGGAGGGCTTCGAAGAGGGCGCCCCGGATGGCGCTGCCTTTGTGTTCGTTGAGGAGGATGGGCTTGGTGACGCGCGCCTTGACGCGAAGCGGAAGGGCGGTTAGGGAGAGGGTCATGGGAGGCGTAGTCCGTATTCCGAGTCGTATGGAACGTCTACGATTCGGAGGAAATCCTGGCCAAGTCTGGCGAGACCGTGCCTTGTGAGCCTCGACCACTGGTCCCACCGAATGGGGACGAGCAGATCATCAGCATCGATACTGCGGCCGGAGTCAATGAACCTCTGGTGCTCATCCAGGTAACACTCCGGAAGCACCTCGACCGAATCGAACATTTCAAAGAAGTCATCCTTCAGGTCGGGATCCGACTGGAATGGTGCCAGGTCGCGTAGCATCCCCTTTACGCGCTGCAGCGTGCTCCGGTAGTCGGATTCCATAGGCTGCAGCACCTCCGGCGTGTATTGATCGTCTAACCAGTCAGTGACGTGGGCTTCGTCGATCTCCTCTTCGTCATGCTTGCGCAAGGTGGAAACCGCCTGCGCGACGAGCGGGGACGAATAGACGAGCGAGGCGACCGGCTCGGTAAAGACATGCACTGGGACAAGCGGCACGTTCCGGAAGCGATTGACGCGGCCAAAACGCTGAAACAAGGCTTCGAGCGGAGCTGGATCCGTGTAGACGGTGCCGAATGAGACGTCTAGACTCACCTCGACCACCTGAGTGGCGACCATCACAATCCGCTGCTCGCACCCCGGCTCAAGTACCTTTTCCTTGGTCAGCCGATCCCTAGCGGTGAACCGCGAATGAAGTAGTACGGGATCAAGCCCGGCATTTCTGAGGGCATCGAAGGCCTGTTGCGCACGCCCTACGGTGTTGCAGCACACCAGGACGGAACCGCTCCGGGCTCGTTCCGCGATGCCTTCGATATGGCTGCGCTCCAGCAAGTCTCCTTCAGTGAGCTCCAACCGGTGTCTCCGAAACAGCGCGAACTCCTTATCCGACGCTCGAATCGGCTCTGCCATTTCGGGTATCTCCTCAGCCAGCCACGCACGTAGGAAGCTGGGAAGGGTGGCGCTCATCACGCAAACGCGGGCGCCAAAGCGGGCAACAAGGTCGCCGGTCTGGCCAATGATGAGCGCGAGGCGCTTGGGCTCGTAGGCATGGATCTCGTCATAGATGAGGGCACTGTCAAACAGGTCGGCGGCGATGGACTCGTAGCCCTTGATTTTGAAGGCGGCCTTCAGCAGTTGATATGGACTTAGTACGCGAGTCCCGCGTACCTGCAAACGCGCGAGGTCACGCGCGGCACGCGCCTTTCGGGCTGCGGATGCTGGCGTATATTCGTCGTCAAGGAGTTGCCGGTAGACGGCCTCCAATGCACGCCCGTGAATCAGAGCCACTTCACCGTGGGCCTTCTGAAGTCGTAGTTGCATAGCGTTCATGCTTGCCTGGTATGGCAATACGTAGAACAGATGCGATACCGGCCGCAAGGCGTCCTGGTGGCAGGCCCACAGTTGAGCGGTCTCGGTTTTGCCGCTGCCTGTGGGGGCGACAAACATCGCCGAACCGACACATTGTTCCGCTGCCTGCTGGTGAGTCCATGGATGGTTGGGACGGACGAGGGTCGAGGTGTCGGTCCGGAACGGCCGGGTTATGTGTGCAGCCTGGTGAGCCGAGGCCACATGATCGGAGGTCATCACCAGCCCGCGCAGCGCCAGACAACCAAGCAGAAGCGGATCACGCCGACTGTGGTGTAAATCCCGGACAAGGTATTGGTATTCATCGAGTGCTTGGACGATTGCGTCGGTCGCATTGTGGTGAAAATGGCGGGCAAACTCCGCCGGTTCGACGGGCGTCGTCTCACCGAGATTGGGTCCGGCACGCTGCAAATCCAGTATCCATTGAGCCAGCTGCTCGATATCTTCCTCTTGCACTTCGCCGACCATTTCGCGAATCCGTTCCTCGCCGACGTTGACGCCAATGGGATAGAGCTCGTCAATGGTCTTGGCGTCCTTGTGGTGAGCGACGATGCCCGCGGCAACCGCGGCAAATGTCTCTCCGGCGTCCGCTGTGCAGACCAGTGGCAGAAAGGCTAAGGAAAGCACCTCGTGCCGTCGTCCCCACGGTTCGTCCCCGCGCAGTTGCCGTTGGAAGCCAGCGGCGCACTTTCCGAAATCGTGTAGAGCGCAGGCCCAGAAGATCCAATCCCAGAGCCGTGGGGTGCGCGTGCGGTCCGCCAGGTCGGGATTTATTGCGCGCAGCCGGCCGAGTGTCGCCAGAACCGCCCTAGTGTGCTCAATCAGTGTTTCCCCGGACGACTCGCCTTCTCTCGGGCTCTTCGCCCAAATGTGGCTAAGCGGTGACTGAGGCATTGGAGGTGAAACGGTGCAGCACGATGCCACGCTTCCTACGCTGCCCGTCAGGCGCCAGCCGTTCGTCGCTCTCTGGATCCACTGGCAGCGGCTCGGCGGGGAAGATCCGGTCCTGCACGACTATGTAGGGCTCGAACTCAGCCTCTCGTCCACGCTCGTAGTGAATAAAGCGCGGCATCACCACGGAATTGCCACGGCTGGGGCCCTGAAAGCCGAACGGCAAGAGCGTGTGCTCGACATAGGCAGGCACCTCGGGCGCATCGATAACCCGCACGTCCGTGTAGCTGAAAAGGTCCTGTGATCGACCGAGCACAACGGCGTACGCTGGATTGCGGAAGCTCTCCAACCACTCAGTCTTGTTCAGGTAGAGGGACAGCTTTGGCTGAAACAGGACATCGCGCTGGAATGGATTGACGGCTCCTTCAGCCCGTTTGGGATAGCGCGTGCCCTCGACTTCGAAATAACCGCCTGACTGCTCCAGCAGGTGGATGTGCTCGAGGTCTGTCCCTTTACCCAAACACGAGAAGTGGTAGCCAAACTCGACGCCCTCAGGCGGAATCCACTCGCCTAGCGCAGAGCAGATGTGACCGAAGATCGTCGCTGGCGGCGGCATCGGGAAGGTAGGGTGCCGCCCCATCATGAAGAACGGATAGCGGAAGGACGTGGTGAGGCCCTGCCCCTGGACGCGCAGCAGCTTCACTGCTCAAACCAGCTCGCCCCATTGGTATTGAGATCGGCCGCGAAGCGCTCGAACGCCCTGCGCGGGTGTTCGATTGGTGGCTCTTTGGTGGACGATGTGAAGGCCTCGCGCTGTGATCCTTGGTAGCCGGGGGCCCAGCCGATATACGGGCCGGCGAGCACGGTATCACTCCAGGTGGAAAGGATTTCACGCAGACGATCAGCACTGATAACCGGTTCGCCGTCGCGCCCGGCATCGACCAGGTAGTTGAAGATATGATTTCCGCCCCGCGTCACGGCAAACGCCACGAATGGTGGGGCTACGTCGGTGTAATGCACGCTCTGTTTGGCGCCTCCTTCGAGCATGCTCAAACCGCGAAACAGCGCGGCTACCCGCTGGACGCGCTCCTTGATGGGCAAAGCGTACGACTTGCGCTTCTCATCGAGTTCAAGGTTTCGGGCCTTGGCCTCCTCGATTCGGTTTTCATCGAGGTGGAGAAAGCCGGTCCTATGAGCGTAGGAAAACGCACCGGACTCGCGCAGGTTTAGAGAGAACAGACCCTTCAGCGTGGCGCGGTAAAACTCATGCTCGAATGGGACAGGATCATCTTCTTGCCTGGACATGACGCCAAAATCCTGGGTTACGACGTTGTACCCCAGAGAGACGAGGGTGCTGACGCGAAAGGGCGCGGCCCGGGTTAGCGTCGTATTGGCAGTGAGTGGAGTCTCGCCGGTGCGCTCCTTGTCGCCTTTGTCGCCAGCGTTGGCTTTCTTGGAGGGTGCCCGCATGTAACCGAAAAGGTCATCGTCCCAATAGCGAATGGGGTTGGCGTCGGTGTAGGCCACCTTGCCCTCACGAAAGATGGGCGCAGTCTGCCATTCAGGGACTTGATCCTGCAGCGTGGACCGGAGCCAATATTTGAACGCTTGGGCTGAAACGTACGGGTAAGTGCGGCCGCCAACACTCATCCTCTTCACGGCCACAGCATTGTCTGTTCGGGCGCCGGGGAGCGCGCCCTGGTTGTTCAAGGCCGATGCTTGCGCATCCACCAGCAGGATTCCAGTGACGAATGCCATCAGTTCTTCTCCTTTTAGTTGGACTCGACGCCCACCGGTTCCGGCTCCTCGGGCTCAGGCTCTTGTTCGAGTTCCCGCTTGACCTCCTGGGTGCTCAGGAAGCCCTTCTCATCAAGCAACTCCATGAGGTGGATGAGGGTGAGATCCCACGCGAGGCGCCAGTCCGGTCGCGCGATGTCCTCCGATAATTGGAAGAGTTCGAGGGCTTGGTCAAGCGTGATGATTAAGCCCTTGTCCTGGCGGGCGCTGAGCTCGTTGGCGCGCAGCAGCAAGTAGCGCAGCTCCCGTGGGCTCCTGCACCGAAACAGGCGCACGAAAAATCGGGCATCGTGTGCCGTATCCGCGATGTACGTGGCCAGGTTCTGCGCTATGCCCCGAATAACGGCAATGCGGCTGTCTTCCATGCCTAACACCTCACGAAGGAATAAATCGACGAGCTCCCAAGTAGCCCGGGGGCCCTGCTTGCCACCCCAGGCCGGGCGGCCAAGCAGGAACTGGTGGACAAACGCACCGGCATTGTCGGGTAAGTCGAACACACGTTCGTAAAGGAAATTCCGAACGGGCCCTGGCTCGTCTTTCTTGCCGGCCTGCCAGTAATACACGACAAGCTTCTTCCATGCTTGTAGGCCCTCGACCTTCTGGAGAAAGCTCACTATGAAAGCCGGCAACGGGTAAATCTCGACGTTCGCGCCGGTGCCGTAGTTGGTGAAGTGGTAGACCGTAACCCCTTCGGCGCGGCCGTGCCGCGCTTCTCGCGCCACTTCGGCCTCGATGGCTGGCAGTTGCCGCAAAACTATCGACTTCGGGCTCGGACCGGATTTGCCGAGTGTTGCGATTAAAGCCTTGTTGCGGTTCATCTTGAAGAACTCGTGGGCGTAATCGAAGGTGAGCTCGTTGGCACTGGAGTGCACCAGGAGCGCTCGGCCTTGCGATCGCAGTGTGCCGAGCGGCATCGCTTGAATGCAGAGCAGCGCCGCCCCGCTAACCGGTAGTCCAGGCTGACCGTCGGGCAGGAAGTTGAAAATCCCTTCTCCAGTTATCAGCGGCAGGTGCTGGCGGTAGATGCGAACCTGCGCTGGTACCCCAGTGAAGACGCAAGGCACTCCGATGTCGACATTGCTGCGATAAGCGCGAACGTAGGTCTCGAAAAACGCCAACTTCTTGTCTTCACCCATCGTGGGGTTGACGTATGCGGCGTTGGGGAACAGCGTGGAGAGGTAGGACCTCATCTCATCTGTCTTGTAGGCGTCGAGCATCTCGTCCGCCGCCCGGTCCAGATCCTTCATGAGCAGTTCTTCGGGGCGCCGCTTGCCCGCCATGATCGCGAGGGTGGCAGCTCCGACATCCACGAATGGATGGCCCGTGTACCTGACGAGCGACTCAGCCATTGGGAAACACTACATCAACGGCTGGCTGCTGGACAAGGGATTCATTCTGGGTGGACCACCGCGTCAAGTCCTGTCGTAAATCTGAGAATGAGGGCGTCCGGGCACGCGCAGTCTTGGGGTCCCCCACACTAGACGAACAGTTTCAGTCCCGTTCCTCATTCACGCTGCATTCCTTGTTCCTTCAGAGTGGTTTTTAGAGAGGTACTTCCTCAGGATGCTAGCATAACATCACGAAAGGGGAAACGCCACGTGCGCTACGATCCAAGTGATGACTAGCCGCGATAAGCGGCGGCAGCGAATCGAGAACAATCCGAACAGCGTCCGATTTCGCGAACTGGAAAACTTATTGAAGACCGCGGGTTTCGAAGGGAGGCAAGAGGCAACGTCACACATCGCCTACCGCCATCCAAGCGGTCGACGGATCACTGTGGTGAGACCGCACGGGGCACTTTCGTGAAGCCCGCCTACGTGCGCGCGGTGCTTGCCGCGCTTCGTGACGTTGAGGGCGACTAGGGCGTGAAGATCGAGGAGTACATGGCTCTGCCGTATCGAGTCGTCATTCGCGACGAAGGCGAGCACGGCTGGTCGGCCGAGCTCCCGGAGCTTCCGGGATGTGTCGGCGCAGCTGACAGCAGGGCAGAGCTGGACGCTATGGTCGACGATGCCAAACGCGCTTGGCTCGAGAGTGCTCTCAGACATGGCGACGAGATTCCCTTGCCGGCCAGCCAGCGGGAGACTTCGGGCACGCGCGCTTCCTAGTCCTATACGCCCATCTCCAAACCTCTGCCGGCGCCCGCGGCCGAGCGGTTACTCGGCGTCTATGAAATGCAAGACGAAGCCTTGGCCGCTTGACTGCTACTATCGTATGCGTTACAATGTAACGCAGTCATGCTGTGACCTATGCTGCGTGTTCGCCGGCTGATTTGGGATGCTTGGGATGTCGCGCATATTGCGCGGCACGAAGTCACTCCGGATGAGGTCGAGCAGGTTTGTCATGGCAACGTGCTGGTTCAGCAGGGTCACTCTGGCCGAACCGTTTTGGTCGGCCCGACCGTCGCAGGACGAATGCTCGAAATCGTGCTGGACCCTGAACCAAACAACGGCGTTTACTACGTCGTGACCGCGCATCCGGCCAGTAAGAAGGACCGAGCGCTGTACGACACCGAAAAGGAGGTGACAGAGGATGCCGAGAGAGAAGGACCCGAAGCTGTCTCAGACTAAAAGCCGAATCCCGCGGTTCTCCTCCAGGCAGGAGGAGGCTGAGTGGTGGGATACGCACGAGCTAGCGGATTATCAAGACGAGTTCAAGACCGTCAGGGCGAGCTTTGCCAAGAATCTGTCCGAGGGCATCACCATTCGCCTTGATCCGAATACGCTCAGCGAGCTTCGGAGCCAAGCTCACCGAAAGGGTGTAGGGCCGACGACCTTAGCGAGGATGTGGATTCTGGAGCACTTACACGGCAATGCCGCATCTTGAGAAAAGATGCGATACGGTACGGCAGCTGATCTCGACGGGACGGCGGAGCAGCCAGGATCGGCGCGGATGAGAGATGCGCTGGACCGGGCAATCCATGAGTGGAGCTATCTTCCGGAACTGGCGTGCGAATGGCAGACCTGGGACGAGGATACGCGGCTGCACATCGCCATAGACTGGCCAATCCAGGAAGACTTGCTGGCCCAATTGGCGCAATGGGCGAAGGAGAAGCGGCTCGATACAGGGCAAAGGCGGCGGTACAAAGAACTGCTGACGCTGGTGGACAAGCATCGGGCGCTGGCCGACCGGCTGTTTGGTGAGTATTGACGCGGAAGGCGCAGGCAGGGGCGCAGCAGCGCCAGCCGGCCCGATCTCGTTCCCACGCACCTTCGCGTATGTCGCGCAATCCCCCGCCACGGGAACACATTGGAAACATGACGTACCCGTTTGAGCTCTTCTGGGAGAATGGCAATTCCGCTGGGAACTACCGGCGTGAGGCGGAGGGTGGCGAATGAAAGATGTGGAGGATTACTTGCGGCTTCCCTATCAGGCTGTCGTCCGAGACGAAGGCGCACACGGGTGGTCGGCGGAAATTCCGGAACTGCCAGGGTGCGTTGCCGGGTCCGACTCGCGAGAAGAGTCAGCCGCGATGATCGAGGACGCCAAGCGGGCCTGGCTGGAGAACGCGCTGAAACACGGCGATGCCATTCCGCTACCGGACAATGTCGCGGCAGGAGACCGACCCGCGGCTTCTTGAGAGCCGCGGCTCAGGGCGCCAACTCGGCCGGTTCGATTTTCGTTTAATGGTGGAGGCGCTCAACCAGAGCCAGCATCCGACTGACGTGCTGGTGCGAGCCATCATTGACTCCGGCCGGCGTGCGAGTCAAGTTGAGGTTGAGGCAATTCGACAGTGACTCAGGTCGGCGCCGTTCAGCACCCGGACAATTCGTGTGCCGCCTGCGTTGCGGACAGGGCCGTCGGCTGCAAGCGCATTGGGCCCCTCGAACAATGCGTTGGCGGTGCATGTGGCGCAACGCATTTCGCTGGACCGACAGTGGGCGACGACCAGCCCCGAATTGTTCCTTGAAGACTTGCGTGCGAGTGTGGAGGCTGTATCTACTCGAATGGTGCTCTACCGGGATCGTGGCGGAGCCATCGCGCTCGCAATCGCGGCTACGGCGGACGTAATACCGCCGCCGCGACTGGGCGCCGGAGCTCAAGCGCTACTTGTCATGGTCTATTCGGCAGACCGGGGCACTATCGTGTCGGGCTACCAGGCATCGAGCCTCGCTAGAATCCGAATTGGCGAAAACGCGATATGGCTACCGTAGCGTCTCAGACATTCCAGGCACGGATTGATGGTGCGCTGGAACGCGCACTTGCGGCATGGAAGCAAGTGCCGACCTTGCAGAAGGAGTGGGTGGAGTGGGACGAAGAATCCCGATTCCACTTCTGGGTGGATTGGCCGATCCAGGAGGATTTGCTGTCCCAACTCGAGGAATGGGACCAGGCTGCGCGGATGAGTAACGACCAGCAGCACCGTTACCGCAGATTACTCAAGGTTGTCGCTCGCTATCGGCCGCCACTTGAGCGCCTGTTTGACTGTTTAGGTGCCGCTGGTCACCCAAGCGGCGCGCAGGGGAGTTCCGACTAGATCGCACGATCCCTTCCTGGCCATCCAGGATGTGGCTAGTCGTATGGGCCCCAGGCGATTGGTTGGCCTGGTCAAATTGGTGTTGACGCTTCAGGACGCGTTGACCGGCGGTGATACATTGGGAACATGGCCCACCCGTTTGAACTCTTCTGGGAGGATGGAGGTTCCGCTGGGAACTACCGGAGTGAGGCTGAAGCTCTTCAAGCGGTTGGCGCAATGGTCGATCGGGCCAACGGAGAAGCCGCATTCAGTGAATTAGTTCTGGCGAAGATCGATGAGGACGGGAGAGCCGTTCGATTAGCCGAGGGCGAGGAACTCGCCGCCTTGGCAAAACTTCGGAGCGCGGGGCTTCGGCGACCCGCTTGATTCCAAGCGGGCAGAGGGTTGTTTTGGCAAAGCCTCATGGCAACGCCCGGTTCGTCAAGCCGGTATATGTCCGGGCAGTCATTCCCGCGTTCAATGCGGTGGAGGCGGACGAATGAACAATGTCGAGGATTACTTGCGGCTTTCCTATCAGGTTGTCGTCCGGGATGAAGGCGAATACGGGTGGTCGGCGGAAATTCTGGAGCTGCCGGGGTGCGTCGCCGGGTCCGACTCACGAGAAGACTTGGCCGCGATGATCGACGATGCCAAGTGGGCTTGGCTGGAGAACGCACTGAAACATGGAGACCCGATTCCGCTACCGGATAGCGTCGCGGCAGGAGACCGGCCTCGGCCGGTTCGATTTTCGTTTAATGGTGGAGGCGCTCAGCGCGCAAAGCTCTAAGCTCCCCATCCGCTAACGCCATGGCCTCGTCTTCGGTCAGCGGATTTCGCTTGGAGGCCTCGACCGTGCCACGTAGCGAGCGCAGGGCCTGCTCGCCAGCTGCGTGGCCGCGGCGAGCCGCTACCGCTTCGGCCGCCGCGACAATGTCTTTGTCGCTCACCAGCACGGTGTTTTTTTGTTTCAAGACATCACCAATCCGACACTCGGAGTATAAGTCGTCAGAGAGCAGTGTTCAGTCCCCTTCTATAACGGGCCGGTCATTGTTGGTCCGGCTCAACTAAGCCCTTGTGGCTTTCCCCGAGCTTTCGCCATTGAGTGACCTAATCGCTCACTTCCAAGGAGAAGTCCCCGCTGAAGAGAGCCAGAGCAGCGATCGGCTCGGGTGGCCACGACAGCCACCTGGTCGCGGCATGGCTCCGCACATTGGGCCGCGTATTACCGGGAGCGGGCGGCCTCTGGCGCTCTATCGCATCGTGAAAGCTCGAGAGCCTACTTCGGAGGAGTTCTGGTCAGATTCTCGCGCCGGGCTGCCCGCTTACGGTAAGGCCTTCGAAGTTCGCGGGCTGCATGACTCTGCAGCGTTCTGGACATCAGCTAAACACGCGCGTGATCGTGCGCAAGACCAGCCCATGTTGGGTGACTTCGTCGCGCACCTGGTCGTGCCGCCACGCCTAGCCGAAACGACAATAGCCATTCACCCCACACCAGATCTCCGGGGCCACTGCGATGTCTGGGCAAGCCCGGACGTGCTGGCGCAACTCGTGCGTGACGTATTTCCTGTCCATCGCCGTTAGAGGTAAAGTGGATATCAGATATGTCGGAGAAATACCTGCTGTTCAGTGCTCCTACCTCGAACTTGCTGGGCTCCTATGAGACTGAGGAGGAAGCATTCGATGCCGTCGCCAAGGGGCTCCGTGCTCATGGGCCTGGCAGTGCCAGCCACCTCGTCTTGCAGCGAACATCGGGCCGGGGGCCTGATGTTCCTGTAGCTGCCGGAGCCGAGTTGGAGCGGTCAGCTCTGGCCCACCTCCCCGAGGCTCGCTCGGCTTAACTCCCGCGGCGGCGTGCCAGACCCGGCCTTCCAAAATGAAGCGTTCCAATCGTGACCAGCCGCCAGAAGCAGCGCCAGCGCATCGAGCACAACCCGAGCTCCGTCCGTTTCCCGCGGTTAGACAACTTGCTCAGCAGCGCCGGCTTCGTTGGTGAGCAAGAGGGAACCTCCCACGTTGTGTACCGTCACGCAAGCGGCCGCCGCGTGGTTGCGGCCAGGCCGCATCGAACCGGATTCGGCAAACCAATCTATGATGAGATACGCTACATCTGTTGACTAGTCGCGACAAGCGGCGCCAGCACATGGAGGACCACCCGAATTCGGTCCGCTTCGCAGATTTGGAGGCAGTACTTCGGAGAGCAGGATTTGAAGGTCGGCAGCAGGGAACCTCGCACATCGTGTTTCGGCATGCAGGGTTACGGATCAGTATCGTGCGCCCGCATGGAGACGAGAACTTCGTGAAACCGGCGTACGTCAGGGAGGCGCTCGACGTGCTGAAAATACTCGAAGAGGATTCCGCCAACCGATGACCCTCGACGAATACGTGAAATTACCCTACCGAGTGGTGTATAGGGATGAAGGCGCGTTCGGATGGTCCGCAAGACTTCCGGAGCTGCCCGGATGTGTTGCGGCCGCGGATAGCCGAGAAGAGCTGGATGCGTTGATCGAGGATGCCAAGCAAGCATGGATCGAGAATGCGCTTCACTACGGCGACCCTGTGCCTCTTCCCGAGAGCCCTCCGGCCTATGTCGCCCCGCGGCGGCCTGTTGCGCGTCGCTAGCAGCAGGGATGGGGACTGTCTTAAGACAGAGGCGCGCGTTTGGAATACCAATCAATCGATCTCACCGGCGCTGAGCCGTTGTGGCTTGTCTGAACCGGTGTCGTCGCCGTTCAACGGGACGGCGGAGCAGCCAGGATCGGCGCGGATTGGAGATGCGCTGGAGCGGGCAATCGATGAGTGGAGCTATCTTCCAGAACTGGCGTGCGAATGGCAGACCTGGGACGAGGATACGCGGCTGCGCATCGCCATCGACTGGCCAATCCAGGAAGACTTACTGGCCCAATTGGCGCAATGGGCGAAGGAGAAGCGGCTCGACACAGGGCAAAAGCGGCGGTACAAAGAACTGCTGACGCTGTTGGACACGCATCGGGCGCTGGCCGACCGGCTGTTTGCTGAGTATTGACGCGGAAGGCGTAGGTCGCGCCGCCGGGTAGAGCCGCGACGGACATCGCGATTCACGACCCCCGACCTTGCCGGACATCGCGACGTTTGGGACCGCACGATTCAGCAGCGCCAGCCGGCCTAGGTGAGCGCCACCTCGAGCGGCTTATCGGCAAGGGAGCTCACTCGGAGTACGGAAAACCCCAGGATGTTGCCCTCGGCGTCCTGGGAGGCCGCCGCCTGCCACACAGCTCGGTCCCGAGACGGGTCGATCTCACCCGCAACGCGGTAACGGTCGAGCAATTCCGCCAGGCTGCGCCGCGGCAACACCCGGATCTCTACTGCGCCATGACCAGCACTCTGGAACCGTGTCGCCTGGCTTGCAGCCCAGCTCTCGACGCACGGACCGCGGCAGCGTGACCTGACTCCCGCCTGCACCTTCGCTAATGGCATCTGATCCTCCGATATACGACTTACGTAGGCGACAATGCCCGCTGGCTCTGCTCGATGTCGGCGACGGCTTGCTTGAAGACGACTTGCTTGAGGTAGGTCTGATAGGGAATGCCGATGATCGCGGCGGCGGCGCTTGACAATGTCGATTTGGGGCTTGGCCCAGCGCAGGGTGACCACTCCGGCGGGACCAAGATTGGCGGCGATGTCGCGGTCCGCTTCTGCCTCGAGGCGGGTGACCAGGTCTGACGTGGCTTCGTCTTCCACAATTCGGTCGGCGACCACTCGGGGTTGATAGTTTTTGGACATTATTCGCCTCCTCGCTCAAAGGCCCCGTTATAGAGGGGACTGAAACTGCACTGGCGGCTTGAAGCTGCCCGGCTGGGGCACGCCAACCGACAATGAAGGCCCCGTTATAGAGGGGACTGAAACGTGAAGGTGGTCACATCCACCTTGCTGCCGTCGTCCTGACCGACAATGAAGGCCCCGTTATAGAGGGGACTGAAACTCGAGATCGTTGATATAACGGCCGGTCGCCACGGACCCGCCGACAATGAAGGCCCCGTTATAGAGGGGACTGAAACCACGGGCCTGAGTACCTGACCGCCAGGCGTGGCCAGCACCCGACAATGAAGGCCCCGTTATAGAGGGGACTGAAACAGTTACCAAGCCCCAACGCACACTCCTGCGGCACGATTCCGACAATGAAGGCCCCGTTATAGAGGGGACTGAAACCCATCGGCCGGGTGTTGTCTGTGCCGTCAGAGGCTTTCCCGACAATGAAGGCCCCGTTATAGAGGGGACTGAAACCAAGGGCCCAGCCGGACGGTGCCTGGTCAGTCGTCGGGCCGACAATGAAGGCCCCGTTATAGAGGGGACTGAAACACGCTGATGCTCGAGACCTGGGCCAAGACCACACGGGAAGCCGACAATGAAGGCCCCGTTATAGAGGGGAGTTTGCCGGGGGAGCGCCCAGGTGACCCAGCAGGCCATCGCCTCCGGCCGACAATGAAGGCCCCGTTATAGAGGGGACTGAAACCCGACACACCGCCGCCAGAGCTGCCACCACCGCCAGATGGCCGACAATGAAGGCCCCGTTATAGAGGGGAGTTTGCCGGGGGCTAGCCGAGGCGGCGGACCAGGTCCTCACCGGCGGTTTGCGCCTGGGCCAGGAAGCGGGGCTCGTCCAAGCCGAGCACTTGGCCGTGCTCCAGCAGCACGCGGCCGGCGACCATGACCATGTCGACGTTCGATGGGCGCGCGCAATAGACGACCTGTGATAGGACGTTGTGGACCGCCACGGTGTGGGCAGCACCTCGGAGATCGAGCATGACCAAGTCTGCCCGCTTGCCAGGTTCGAGGCTGCCGGTCAGATGATCGAGGCCGAGCGCGCGGGCGCCGTTGATGGTGGCCATGCGGATCGCCTGGGTTGGGCTGACGGCGTTTGGATCGAGCGTGCGAGCCCGCTGCAGCAGCGCTCCCATCTTCAGCACCTCGAACATGTCCTGGGAGTTGTTGCTGGCGGAGCCGTCGGTGCCCAGGGCCACATTCACGCCGGCCTGGAGCATCTCGACCACCGGCGCGATGCCGTCGCCCAGGAACATGTTGCTGACCGGGTTGTGGGACACGCTGACGCCGCGGCTGGCGTAGATGCCCACCTCGTTTGCCGTGAGGTGGACGCTGTGGGCGGCCAAGGTGTTCGCCCCGAGCGCCTCGTAAGCATCCAGCCAGGCGACGATGCCCTCGTGGCCTGTGCGCTGGCGAACAGCCGCGGTGACGCCGAGACTCTCGGCGACGTGCATGCTCACGCCCAGGCCACGGTCAACTGCCCAGCGCTGCACGTCGCGCGACAGCTCCGCGCTGGCGCTCGCGCCTGGCGTGTTCGGGCCTACCATGAACGTCAGCAGATCGTCGCCGTGATGCCGATCCATCAAGGCTTCGGTGGAGCGCAGGCCTTCCTGCGCGGTTTCCAGCACCTCTTGGGGAGCAAGTTCACCGACGTCCATAATCGTCCTGGCGAGCACAGTCCTCAGGCCGAGCTCGCGCATGCCGGCGATGGTGGCGCTGGGCAGCTCGACGCCGCGATTGAGGAAGTGATGGTCGACCAGCGTGGTGACACCCGAGTGGAGCGCCTCGAGCGCGCCGAGCTTGGCCGAGATCAGGCAATCCTCGGGCGTGAGCACGCGGCCGCAGGCGTAGATGCGCCGCAGCCATTCGGCAAACGGCAGGTGCTCGTACACGCCGCGGATCAACGTCTGGAACAGGTGCGTATGGGCGTTGACCAGACCCGGCATGAGCACCTTACCGGCGGCGTCGATGCGGCGATCGGCGCCAGCGTCGGGAGGACGATCCGAGACGGACACGATCGTGCCGTCTTCGATGGCTAGGAAGCCGTGGGGCAGGACCTCGTCGCTCTGGTTGACGGTGAGGATGCAGGCGTTTTCAATCAGGGTGCGCATGTGGGATTATTCTGCGCGACGTGGCCGTGCGGGAGGCGCCGGCGGGCTGTGCGCCGTCAACTGCCCGACGATAACCGCCGGCGACGGCGGGTGCCCGCCAGGGCCACCCCCAACACCGCCAGGTTCCCTCACCCTCGCCCTCTCCCGCCGCGGCGGGAGAGGGGACTTACGTAAACACTGTCGGCTTGTCTACTGGTGTGCTGAGCGCGTCGAGAGCGCGCTCCATGATGCGCCGGCGGAGGTGGTGCTCCTCCTCGGGCGTGGACTCGGCTGAGCCGAGCGGATGGACGATGCCGTTGCCCTGCACGATGCGGTGCGAGCCGACCATCTCGGCCACAGACGTCATCGTGCAGACCTGGGCGACGGGGATGCCGGCCCGCTCCAGCTCGGTGGCGATCGCTGCACCGCAGCGAGTGCTGGTGCCTCAGGTGCTGGTCAGGATGACGGCGTCGACGCCAGCCTCCTTGAGGTGCTCGGCCATGCCCCGGCCGAGGCGGCGGCTGTTGTTGACGGGGTTGGAAAGGCCGGTCGTCGTGAGGAACTGGTTGTAGACCTGGCCGATGCGGCCCTCGCGCTCGAGCTCGCGAGCCACGTCCAGCGGCACCAGCCGGTGGGGGTCCTGTTTGACGTAGCGGTTGTCGTAGCCACCGTGCGACACGTCGTAGTTGGCCGATTCGAGCTGCTGCAGGCCAGCCAGGGAGTACGCGGCGAACTTCGTCGCGGCGGAGACCTCGATGCCGTCCGGGTTGCCCGCCGGCACCAGCCCGCCGTCAGTCACCAACGCCACTTTGGCGTGAGCGAGGTCCAGCAGCGGCTCGGGCGCCCGCGGCGGATCGAACGCGGGCAGCGGCACCTCCGTCTCGAAGGGCCGGCCAGCGAGCTTGGCCAGAAGCATGTCCACGGCGCGCTCGGCGGCCGGCTTGCCGGCCAACTCGCCAACGAGACAGCCGCGCGGGAAGTAGCCTTCGTCGCGCGGCTTGCCCAGCGACTCGCCAGATCGGAGCTTGCGCGCCATGCGCAGCATGCGGGCCAGGACATCGCGCATGGTGGCGGCGTTCTGGCCGGTGCGCAGGATCAGGACATCGCCGTGGAACAAGTCGACGCCGGGGTTTTCCTCGAACATGGCGGTAACGGCGGGGATGCCCAGCTCGGCTTGGACGTATTTGCACAGGGCGCCGCAGGCTACTCCGTAGCGGCCGGCATTGAACGCGGGCCCGGCCAAAAAGACGTCGGGCTGGGCCAGGCGCACGTGGCCCAGGCACTCCACGGCGGCTTTCTCCGGCCGATCGGAGAAGTAGTTGTCGCCGCAGATGACCGTGCCGGCCAGCTCCTCGCCTTCTTCCAGTAAGCCAATGAGAGCCCGGCCCGGGCCGACGACCTCTGACGTGAAGCGCGGGGGCACGCCGGCCATGTCTTCGCCGCCAATCTGGCCGAAGAACTGGTTCAGGTACAGGACTACGCGCGTCATAACGGCAACTCCCTCAATAGAATGTGGCTGTAAAGCGGCTGCTGCCCAGCTGGTCCATCCTGCCAACGCCGCGCAGGGCTTGCACCTCGACCCGCCCCTGGTGGCGCTCGGCCATCTCGGGTGTAGGCGCGATGACGCGCTCGACAGAGGGCAGGGGCAGGTCGACGTTGTTGGAGCCAACGCTCACGATGGCATTGAGCAGCGGCGAGCTGAACAGGGTGGCGCCCTGAAGGCCATCGTCCGTCGAGGTCAGGTCCCAGGCGAGCATGGTGGTCTTGACGCCAAGCTCTTCGCAGCGCTCGGCCGAGAGCGCCATGTCGACGTGGGGCGCGCCGCCACCCGACTTGCTGAACACGGCGCCATCGGCTTGGAGCGCGTACTTCACCAGGTTGCCGGTCATGACCGTCGCCCGGTCGCGCTCCTCGGGCAGCTGGTTGGCGACGTTAACCACGACGCCGGCAAAGTCGAGGTCTTGGCCGTGGCGGCGATACAGGTCCAGGATGACGGCGTGGTTCTGGATGCCGTAGGTCTGGATGGCCAGGCCGTCGTAGGCTCGCAGCACGGCGCCGTCGAGCACCTCGTTGGGGTGGACGATGGTTGGCAGCAGGTGGCGGCAGTTGTCACCGTACAGCAAGCCCTCGCCGGGAACGGTGGGCCGCTGGTGAGAGTGCATCTGGTAGACGTAGGCGACGCGCGGCAGCCCCGGGTCCACAGGGGTCAGCTCGAAGCTTTGCTCCTCATCCGGCTCGCCCTCTATGTTGCGCGCCAGGAAGGTGGCCGCTCGCAGATTGGCCAGACGCAGGGCGTGGCAGCGCTCGTTCACGTCGAGACCGTCTTTCAGGCGCGGCACGACCACCAGATGGTGCAGGCTGGCGTAACGGCACTGCTCGGCCGAGCTCCAGCCGTCCAGCGGCGCGGCCGTCAGGTCCAGGATCGGCACGCGGTTGGGCGGCGGGCTGGGGTCGAGGATCTCGACGGCCATGCCGCGCAGGACGCGGGTCGCGCCCATGCCGACCGGCCGCACCGGCGTGAGCACGCCCGGGAAATCGGCGCCGGCCGGCTCGATCTTGGCCCGCGGCTCGACGATATCGAACACGGGTAGGATGCGGCAGGATTCGCCCGCCGCGACGAGTTGGAGGTCGACGCCGGTCAGACGCTGGTCCTGGAGGAGGTTGGCCGCGAGGACTTCGCGGTCGATATGGAGGACGCCTTTGTCCAGCCATGTTCGGTCTGCCCACCGCAGCTCGGCTACACGGTGCACCCGCCACGTCAAGCGCATGGTTCCCTCACCCTAGCCCTCTCCCGGTCCTA
>DAIUFO010000015.1:0-6306 GCA_036844545.1 Chloroflexota bacterium | reverse complement strand
CGAAGGCGGCGGGAGAGGGGACTCATGCGCACGTCATGGCCGCCCTCCCACCGCGGTGGGAGAGGAACCGGGGGCTTCCAGCATGAAGGACATGCCGTCGGAGAGCTGGGTCATTTTGCCGAGGAAGAGGCTGCCTTTGGAGACGATCATGGCCCGGCGCATGTGGCCGGCGAGCATCGCCCGGCGGGCATGGGCAAGGTAGGGCACGCCGGAGGGGATGTGACCCTGGGTGGGCGCAAAGCCGGGCATACCGTGGCGCGCCACGAAGGCGGGCATCTCTGGCGCCGCCAGCTGGCCCTGGATGACGGCCAGCGCGGCGATGGAGCGGTAGTTGACCAGAGGCACGTTGCCGCTGCCGGCGGGCTCGGTCACGTCCGGGTCGTGCAGCTCCACGGCGTACTTGTCCACGTCCTGGAAGCGCAAGCCAAGCTTGCGCAAGGGCTCGGCTACCAGCGCTGTGTAAATGGCTTGAGGCGCTGCGCCGGCTGAGACGGGGTGGCGGCCCACCGCTTGCAGGTTGATCTCGGGCGAGCGGCCGTCGGCGGGGCCCAGCAGGAAGGCCATCGAGGCCAGCACGTCCTCCAACACGGGCATGTCCTTCTCGAGGTGGCCGTCCATCTTCATGCCCAGCTTGGCCAGCGAGCCGCCGCCGATGACCAGCACCCGCCGATACAGGCCGGCCTCGATCAGCGCCGCGGCTATGACCATCGCGTGCGCTGGGGCGCAGCAGAAGGCCTTGACGTCGGCTCCCGTGGCGTTGACGCAGCCGGTGGCTCCGGCCACGGCTTTGGCCAGGTTGCCGCCGCCACGCTGGTAGCGGTCGCCGATGGCTTCCTCGCCGGCGTTCAGAACGTAGTCGATTTCTCCGGGATCGCTGTCGGTCAGGCAGAGACGGACGGCCGCCGCGGCTGTCGCCTTGCAGGCCAGGTTCTCGAGCATGATACTGGCGGTTTGGCTCTCGTCTTCGGGGTGGCCGGCCTCGATCCAGCCGACAGCCCGGTTGCCGTCGAACAGCGGCAGGCCCTGCTCGCCGCCCTCACCGTCCAGGTGGACCAACCCGAAGCAGTCGGCCTCGGCCAGCTGGCCATAGAACGCTGCTTGATCGTAGATGCGGCCAAAGGGCCCTTCGGCTTGTCCCCCGGGCAGGGGGTGCGCATGCCACGGGCGCTCGATGCCGGCTAAGTCCTGGGGCGTGAGGTTGCCGATGAACACCTGGTGCGGCGCGTAGGCCAGCGCCGCTTCGAACGGCCTCAAGTGCGCCCGCAGCGCGTCGAGCCGCTCCGGATCACGGCGCAGCTCGCGCACCGGCTTTGACCCGTAGCGCACCAGGTCGGGCACGTGGAACAGCGCGTAGCTGGCGTTCAGCAGCGCGGCTCTAGCCAGGGCAGCCCTCCATTGCCCCATGGTAGCGGGATTACGCCGCGACAATGACGCCTAGCCCAGAAAGCGGGCGCGTTGATCAAGCAGCTACTTCAGGATTCGGATCGGCGCATTGCCGTTGACGCCCGGTCCTATGGGTTTCAGGACCGGCGTGTCCCCGGCGTTGCTGGGAGCGACCGCCGGAGCTGGCTGGCTGGCTGGCTGGCCGGCTCCTGCTCCGCCGCGCAGGGCGGAGATCGCGGCCCCGAGCTGGGGGTCGCGGCCGGCGGCTAGGTCATCCACGGGGTACTTGACTTCCTCGTCGGGCTTCACACCTACGCGGTTGATCTCCGCTCCTCGGCCGGAGACCAGCTTGCCGATACTCACCTCGAGACCGGAGCCGTCGCTGAGCTGATACAGGTGCGCTGACGCGGCGCAGCCGGAGGTGGCGCCACCGATGACTTTGTAGCCGCCCTCCTCCTGCATGGCCTTGGCAAACATCTCGCCGCCTGATTGCGTGTCTTCGTCGGCCAGCAGGACGAGCGGACGAGGGTTCTTCCAGTACAGGCTGGAGTCGATGCTGAACGGCTGACGCTGGCCGTTGCGCTCGATCTGCACCTCGGCGGCGCCGCCCTTGATGAAGCGGCTCATCACCTGCAGGATGGCCTGCTGGTCGCCGCCGGTGTTGGCTCGCACGTCGAAAATGACGCTGTCCACGTTCCGCTGGTCGAAGGCTTCCAGCGCCTTGTCGATTTCCTGGGGAATAGCCGGCGGGAAGCTGTAGAGGTGGATGTAGCCGATTGAGTCGCCAAGGATGGCGGCGTCCACGACTGGCGCCTGGATCTGGCCGCGGGCCACGTCGAAGTCCTGTGCAGCGCTGTCGCCCGGCCGCTTGATGGTGATTCTCACGGACGATCCTCGCGGCCCGCGGATGCTGTTGCGCACCTGCTCGAAGGTCTTGCCGCTCGTCGGTTGGCCATCGATGGCCACAATCTCGTCTCCCGGTTTGACACCGGAGCTCCGAGCCGGACCGTCGAGGACGCGCAGCACCGTGGGATGGCCAGGGATGTTCTTCATCAACACGCCAATCCCGCCGAACTGCTGCTGGCCGCCGATTTCGGCCTGGCGCTCCTTCATGGCATTGGGGTCGAAGAAGCGAGTCTGGCAGTCTTTGAGGCTGTTGGCCATGCCGTTGATGGCGGCGTATTCCAGCTTGTCGGAACCGACTTGCTTGCCGTACTTGTTCGTGATCTGGACGTAGCCCTTGAGGAAGCGGTCCCAATTGGCCGCCTGGCCGTCGCTCCAGGTTGGCGGCTGCAGCTCGTTGTCACGGATGCCCGCCTCTGCCAGCACTTGCCGGCTGCCCTGGTAGGCGGCGCTGAGCAGCAGCACGGGGCTGGGCTCGTCCACGTAGTTACCCATGAGCGTCTCGTAGGCGGCGTGGATGGGGTCGAGGCCGGGATCCTCGCGCTGCCAAGGCAGCTTGGGACCGGCGCACGCGGCAAGGGACAAGATGAGGAACGGCACAACCGCGCGGTGAAGCTTCACGCTCAGACCATACTTTCCAACCGGGCATCAAGCAAGGGAAGGTGACGGACGGCGCCGGCCTACAATCGCCTGATGACCCCTGTTATTGCCGTTGCCGAGAGCCAAGTCGAGATCGTTCGCAAGCGCGCGGCGGCCCGAAATGTGCCGGTCAAGCTCGTCCGCGTCGGCGCCGACGGCTGCCTTGCCGACCAGGTCGACGGCCTGGACGCGGTGCTCTCGAGCAACATCCCCGCGGCGCACGTACGGAAACTGCTGCGGGAGCACGGCTCGGTGCGCTGGCTGGCGGCCCAAAGCGCCGGCGTGGATGGGGTGATGCTGCCGGAGGTGATGGGTGGCCAGGTGACGGTGACCCGCGTGCGCCACGTCCACGACGTGTTTGTGGCCGAGTTCTGCATGGCCCTGATCCTGTTTGCCGCCAAGGGGCTGCGCCAGATCGTGCTGGCCGCGGAGCGGAAGGAGTGGCTCACTCTCCAGCCGCCGGCCCTCATCGGCAAGACGCTGGCGATCGTCGGCTACGGCGAGATTGGGCTGGCTCTGGCCAACAGGGCCAAGCCGTTCGGGATGCGCATCGTCGGCGTCCGGACAAGGCCGCGGGCCGACGACGTGGCCGACGAAGTATGGGGCGCCGAGCGCATGGACGAGGCTCTGGGGCAGGCCGATTACGTCGTGCTGGCGGTGCCCGGCGGCGGCAACCGCAGGCACCTCATCGGCGAGCAGCGGCTGCGGCTGCTTCGCAAGGACGCGTACTTGATCAACGTCGGGCGCGGCGAGGTGGTGGACGAGGAGGCTCTCGATCGGGTGCTCCGCGAGGAGGGTTTCGCCGGCGGTCTGATCGATACGTTCGAGGTCGAGCCACTGCCTAAGGAGAGCCCCTTGTGGAGCAATCCACGGGTGCTCGTTACCGCCCACCTGGCGGGTCTCCGCGCCGCCCCGCTGGTGGACCAGGTGATGGACCAGATCGTGGACAACATCGCCCGGTTCGGTCGCGGCGAAGCGCTGATGAACGAGGCCGACGTCTCGCGCGGGTACTGACCTCGTATTACTGGCCTGCCAAGAGCTGAGCTACCTCTTCCAGGCGGCGGTAGACCGTGACGCCAGGGGGGTATGGCAGGCCGCGGTTGCGGGGCCAGTCGCGCAGGAAGACGCGGACACCGTGGTTGGCCAGGTAATAGGCGATCGATCCGTCGTCGTCGACGTGCTCGTTGTGGCCCAGACGTTGGGCAGTCCACAGCTTGTAGTGCGGCGTTGAGAGGTCGGTGTTGTTGGGCAGCACGTCCTGGAAGAACGTGGCGAGGTCGTAGCGTTCCAGCCAGCGCTGGATGAGATGCCGCGCAAACCAGCTCCTGCCTGTGACGAGCACTGGCCGGCGCACCGCGATCAGCGCCTCGAGCCCCTCTCGGATACCGGGCAGCGGCCGGCGGCCCATGTAGCGGACTGTCTCCCAGCGTCGCCGCAATCGCTGGTAGGGCCGGCGCTGTTCCACGCTGAACTCGCGCACGTGGGGCGGCATGGCGGGCAGCCCGAGCTTGCGGCTGATGGCGATATTCGTGCCCAGGAACGGTGTGCAGATGACCCCGTCCATGTCCATCGAGATGGGCGGCAGCACGGTCGGGATTCTAGCGGATAGCTCCCGATGGCAGTAGTTATGTAAACCAGTGTCGTTTGGGAGTAATGGGCCATGGAGATCGTCCTGGGCATGGCCCGTGTCTATAGTCGCGAGGTCTGGCGGCCCCCTTGGAGCCGAGTGCAATGGGCTCCGTTCCCGCCAGCGGGTACCGGTTCCAATGGTGCTTCCGGGCCCGCAACAACAAAAAAGGCGAGGTGCGCATTTTGCGACGAATCCTCGCGGCCTTAGGCTTTGCTGTCTGTTTGCTGGGCACGCCCATGCAGGCGGGCACGGCCGCGGCCGCGGCAATCCCATACAACCGCTTCTACTCGGGCCAGTGCACGTGGTGGGCGGCAAACGTTCGCCCCGACATTGGCGCCGCCGTATCCGGTAACGCGGCCAACTGGACCTGGGCTGCCCAGAACGCCGGCCTCAAAACGGGCACACTCCCTGCCAAAGGAGCCATCGTCGTGTACCAGCCTGGAGTCCAAGGCGCCTGGTATGCGGGCCACGTGGCTCGCGTGCTGTCGGTGTCACCCGACGGCGTCACCTTCACCGTTGACGAGATGAACTTCCCGTGGGCTGGCGTGGTCACGTCGCGCACGTCGCACACCGGCCAGGGCGTCACCTTCATCTACTAAGCCTTCCCGCGAGAGCCCCAGAGGCGCCGCGGGAGACACCCCTGGGGTATGCTCGCAAGAATGGCACTTCGGGCTCACTTCGACCATGCATCCGGCCTGCCCGGTCCCCAGCCGTTTGTCGGCTTCCGTTTCTTCATCTACACCGACGCCCAAAACCCGTTCCTGGGGTTGTCGCACCAGATCCTGGTACACGCCAAGGCCGACGAGTCGACCACACCCATAGGCGCGGCCTACCTGCCTGGCGCGCACCGCTTCGAGCGCTCCGAGGGCGGGACTGGCAGGCAGGTCACCGCCGTGCTGCCGATCGAGCTGGCCACCATGCGCTGGCTGGAGCAACAGCGGGCCGGCCGAGGCGGGGTCACGTTCTACTTCGACTGGAACGTGCTGGGCCAAGCCGAGATCGGAGGCGGAGTCATGCAGCCGCTGCAGAACGAGGTGGTTTCGCTGGCCATCGGCAGCACGCCGTTCCCGGTCAGCCTGCCCCAAGAGGTCTGGCTCCAGATCCTGCACGACGTGCACTATCGCGAGGTGGCGATCGTCGAGATCCCGCTGGTGCCCGACGAGGCCAACCCGATGGCGCGGGCGCACGAGCACCTGGAGACGGCTCGCGAACGTCTCTACCGGGCCGACGACCGCGGGGTGCTGGTGGCCTGCGGAGAGGCGCTGGACGTGCTGGCCTACGCCCGCCACGTCAAGCTTTCGAAGGAATACGGTTACGAGCACCTCGTCCAAGACCTGGTGGCGCCCATCTTCGACTCTGACCGCAAGGCGGAGCGGCTGGGGAGATTGCTGACGGGCTTGCGGCAGATGTGCCTCAGCGGCAAGCACGACGAGGCCACGCTGGACGGCCGGCCCATCCCGGTCGACCACCACGACGCCATGCTGGCCTTTCTGATGACGGCCGCCGCGGTGGGTTACCTGGAGCAATTGCCGCTGGAGGCTGGCATGCGCGGCGGCGGCCAGCGCCAGCTGCAGGCCCGGCGGCGGTCTCGCCGGCCGCGTTCGGCCGGTCCGGACGGCACGCAGCCCACTCCTCAGCCCGAAGCAAAGGTGGGCGATCGACCGGAACAGCCGCCCAGCCGGCTTCCCAGCGTGCAGCCCACGTCCACCAGTCCGCCGGAGCCTGAGGCAGCGCCCGCGGTGGAGGCGGTG
>DAIUFO010000014.1:6127-23849 GCA_036844545.1 Chloroflexota bacterium | reverse complement strand
CCCGAGCCGTCAACATCAGGACGGGCGTCCGGACGCCCCGGTCGCGAAGGTTGCGACAGACAGCGATGCCGTCCTGCCCCGGCAGCATCACATCGAGCACGATGGCCTCCGGCGTAAGCTCGCCCGCCTTGGCCAAGCCCTCGAGGCCGTCGTAGGCCACCTGCACCCGATAGCCGCCCTCGACGAGTGCCCGCTGCACCAGCCGCGCCACCCGGGGATCGTCTTCGACCACCAGAATGTCAGTCAGGCTTGCCGCCTTGGAGCTGGCCATGTGCTTAGGCCGGACTATAGCCGCTCTTATCTTGCTCCAATGTTTGGCTGTCAGCATTGCTAGCGGCATGTGCGGAGTCGGCTGATGGAAGACGGCCCTACCCTGGGCAGCGCGAGAGCCGATGCTCACGGCACACCGTCCCGACGCAGGCACCCGGTCCGGCGGACGGCCGTCGCCGGCGCCCTCGTCGGGGCCGCCATCACTCTGATGGCCGTCTTACTTGTCGGAGCGCCGCTCGCGCTGATGCACCGCCAGGACTTGCCTCTTGAGACCACCTATGGCAATGCGGTGGTTTCGGTGGCTGCCCGACTGCAGTCGCGAAACGCGACAAACCCAGTTGCGAACAATCAACGCGCTGTGCTCGCAGGCCGCGACGCGTACACCGGCTCGTGCGCCTCCTGCCACGGGGCGGGCGGCAAAGGCAATGGCGTCTACGGACAGGCGACCTATCCGGCGGCCACCGATCTCACTAGTGAGAACGTCCGGGAGAAGAGCGACGCGGAGCTCTTCTGGATTTCGCAGAACGGCTTGAGCTTTACGGGCATGCCGGGCTTCGGCAGCCAGTACAGCGACCAGGACCTGTGGTCGCTGGTCAGCTACGTGCGCGCCCTGCAAAACGGACAGACCCAGGCCGTGGAGATACCGAAGACGACGATGGCGCAATTGCAACAAGCCGATCCCAACGGCAATGCAGTGCAACGCGGGGCAGCAGTGTACTTCGCTCAAGGTTGCGCCGATTGCCATGGCGCGGTTGGCAACGCCCCAGCCAATCTGGCGCTCGCGGGCTCGGGCGACACCGGAGCCATCCGGCGGGGCAGGCCGGGCATGCCGGCCTATGGACAGGAGCAATTGGGCAACTCACAACTCGCCGACCTGGAGACCTACATGGCGACATTCGCGGGCCAACAACAGGGACTCGCTCCAGGTCAATTCCGGCCAGCGCCGGCGAACTCAAACATTGGAGGGTGACTGCATGATCCGAGGTTTCAGACCGATATTCGTGGCGGGCATGGGCCTATCACTCGCTGTGATACTTGGCGCGTGTGGAAGCGGGCAAGCCGCGGCTCCATCCTCCAAGCCCAGCTTGGCTCCGACAGCGAGTCAGGTTCAGGTCGGCCAGGCTGGAGCAAATCTCGCATCTGGGCGCGGCGAAGGTCGTGAGGGCGGGGAAGCCGGCGGTGAAGGCGGAGAGGGTGGGGAGGGTGGACCTCGATTGCAACGCCTGGCCGTCACGCTCAGCGACTCGGGAATTCAACCCAGCACCTTGTCAGCTCGGAGCGGGCTGGTTGAGTTCGACGTCACCAACCAGGGACAGCAGGTGCATCACGTTACCGTGACCGGTACTGGTACGAACGGTGACAGCGGAGCTGTCGCGCCCGGGAAGACGACTCAGTTCCAGGGCAACCTGGTGGCCGGAACGTATCAGCTCAAACTGGACCCTGACAAACAGCCGCCGGGACCTGCCATTCAGTTGACGGTCCAGTAGGTCACGCGCGTGTCCGTAGGATGATGATGACGGAAGCTGCGAAGCCGGGTTCAAGCTCGACCGTCCCATCCGGCAGAGCCAGGCGCATGTGGCCTGCGCGTATCATCGCGCTGATATTGAGCGTGGGTCTGGGGTTGCTCTACTGGGCGTGTGTTCTCACCGAGCCGCCACCAAGCGCCGCGGCGTCCGACTCACCGGTGACGCTTTCGCCTCAGATCGACCCGGACCTCAGTTTCCATGGCTCTTTCTTCTTCCCGTCCGGGGCGGGGTTGCGAACCCGAGCTTCCTGAGACCTGGCCACCGCAAGAGTGCGAGCGCGACGCATCCATACCCGGATCGCGGCTGTACGAGGCGTCACCACATGAAGGCCATGACGCATACGTGGTACAAGCTGGCGATCGCGCTGGCAGCGGCAGCGGGGAGTCTGAGCCTACCCTCAGCCGCTCTTGCACAGACCTCCCAAAACGCCGTGCACATGACTGGGTCGGCCCAGGTGGATGCGTCCTCGGGCCAGATCTTCATCTCCACGCCGTGGGATGACTCGTCAACATGGCGCTTCACCGTCCTGCTGTCGCCGGGCGCTGTTCCAGGCCAACTCCGGGGGCCGTTTGCCATCGGCAGCCCCAACGGCATCAGCGCCACGGGTCAAGCTGACGGGACTCTGAACCCAGCAGTCGGTCAGGGACAACTGAACCTTCGACCGGACTTCGGCAACCCGCTCGTTGCGGCCATCACGCTGGACGCCAACAGCGCCACCATTGACGTCACCATGGCTTCCGGGAACCTGCCTCTCGGATCGGCCAGCCAGGACAACAACCAGTTCTACTGGTACCTGTCGCGGATAACCGGGCTGACCGCGTACAGCCTGTTGTTCGCGAGCATGTGCTTCGGGTTGGCCATTGGAATCCCCTATTGGACGGTTCAGTGGCGCGCTGGAGGAGCTTCGACTTGCATCAGTTGGCATCGTTGCTGGCGCTTGGTGTGGTGACGGTCCACATCCTGTCACTGCTGGGCGATCGCTTCATCGGCTTCAGCATTCGGCAGTTGCTTGTCCCGTCTGTGTCCGGCTATCAACCCTTCTGGATGGGCATCGGCATCGCAGCCTTCTATCTGACCATTGTCGTGACCGCCAGCTTTTGGGTGCGAAAGCGGATTGGCAATCGCGCCTGGAAAGCGCTGCACGCGCTGTCATATGGCGCCTTTGTCCTCGCACTCGCTCATGGGACCTTCATGGGGAACGACAACGCATTCTGGGCGAAGCTGCTGTATTGGGGCACCGGGATCAGCTTGGCGTTGCTCACACTCTGGCGTGTAGGGGAGGGAACCGCTCACCGGCGCCTGCGAAGCCTGATCGCGTCCTGAACCTTCAAGGCAGGCGGTCTACCGCGGCGCTTTCGCAATCCGGCCGAAAGCGTCCGTGCTCGTGACCACATTTTCGTCGTCCAAGACCATCAGCCCTTCCGCGTCTGGCTGCGCCTGGAGAAACGCGCGACCTTCGGTGCTGCCCAGCAGCAGAGCTGTCTTGGCCAATACCTCCGAGCGCGCCACCGACCGCGAGATAACCGTCACCGCGGTGACACCAGTCGCGGCCGGGGACCCGGTCCGCGGATCGATGATGTGGTGCTGTTTCTGTCCCTCACGAACCCAGTGCCGGCGCGCTGTGGTCGAAGTGGCGACACCGCCGTTTCTGACAGTCAGCACCAGCAGGTCAAGATCGAGCGCGAACGGGTTCTGCACTCCCACCGTCCACGGAGCACCACCCGCCTGACTCCCTCGGACGACCAGGTCCCCTCCGGCGTCGACGGCGAAATTCGCAAAATCGTGAAGACGCTCGGCGGCCTTGTCCACCGTCCAGCCTTTGGCGATGCCCCCCAGGTCAATTGCGCAGCCCCTCGGGAGGCGAACGGTTCCGGCCTCCGAATCGATCTCGATGTCTCGCCAGCTCGCCTGGGCGGGAGGCATTGCATCGCTCGGCGAACCACTTGCTTGCCCGAGCAACTCGAAGCTGCGATCGTAGCCGGCGGCCATGAGCGCCGGCAAGACCGTTGGATCGAACAGACCATTCGTGGCCTCCGCGGCGGCCACTGCCGCGCCCAGAACCTCGCGCAACATCGGTGACGCTTGAAAGGCGTTTCCGTCCGCCCGATTGAGCTTCGAGAGATCGCTTCCGGCCTGAACCGGCTCAGCCTGGATTCGACTTCGTCAAACCAGCTCTTGACGCCCTGGATCGCCGCGGCTGCTTGAGCCTCCCGGCCAAGCTCAGCGAAGATCGTGGCCGTCACGTCCGTGTTCATGGCACGGAAGCAGTTGCTGATCTTCCGGTTCTGCATGAGAACCGAACTCTAAATCAGGAGGCGCGCGTGGTCATAGTGGCGGGCGTGTTCGGATCTGATAGCCCGAACAGATCTGAGACACCTGTCGCCGAGTTGGTAGACGAGCCGCCAGTCGCACTAGGCCCCTGCGGCGTGACGTCAGACAACGAATGCTGGCCACCCGCGCCAAGGCCATGCGCATGATGGTGGCCGCCCAGGCTTGTAAGCCGGCTCAGGATGTGCTGTTCCTGCTGGCTGTTGATCTGCCCATTGGCCACCTCCTTGTCCAACTGTGGCTGCACGGCGCTGGTGATCGCCGACTGGACTTTGGAGAGGTCCACGCCCTGACTCTGAGCTATCTGCTGCAGGGTCTGGCCACCAGCAAGATCAGATTGCAACGTGCTGGCGGAGAGGTTGAGCACGGTTGCGGCAGCATCCAAGGCCAGATTTCGCAGCGATTGCCCTTGGCTGCCAAAAAGCTGCCCGGCGGGCGAAATGTTGAGCGTCGCCGCTGGCCCATTGGTCTGGCTGGAAGCTCCAGACCTGCCGCTTTTGTCGTTGTCGCCGCCTGCACCTCTTAGTAAAAGCGACGAAAGGGGATTGAGAGTGGGGTTCGATAATCCCTGGATCGTAGGCGTCATCTCTTGCCTCCTGCAAAATCTGCCGCCTCTTAACGCTTGCATCCTGCAAGCTGCACCACATGGATCATCGGCAGATTCAGCCGCGGCTTGAGCGCGATAACGGGCGTCAGACGGACAGCCTGGGTTTTCTTAGGCAGCTCTTATCCGCGCTTCATCGCAGCCCAAGGAGCCGATCCTAGGATGCAATGCTGGGGGATGCACCAAGCCTCTTATCCCCCAAGGCCTGGACAGCGAAGCGAATGACCGTCGCTCCGCTGTCCCTTTCTATTGGAAGCGTACAATGTGGCCCAACGCGAATTCCGAGGAGGCAACGAATGGCCATTGAAGTACGTGAACCCGCGGCTCAGGGCGAGCCCATCGCCGATTGGGAGCAGATCGACCACTACGAGCAGTGGCAGCGGCGAGAGGGCGCGCCGTTAATCGGGGGTTTCTACATCGAGGACCTCAAGGCGCTGGAGCTGGGCTCCTGGGAGCGCAAGGGCGGCAAAGGCGCCTTTGTGGAGCTGGAGGGCACCGGCGGCGTCAACGACATGCACGTCATTGAGATCGCCCCCGGCGGCAAGTCGGCGCCGGAGCGGCACCTCTATGAGGAGATGACGTATGTGGTGTGTGGTCGTGGAGCGACGACGGTGTGGTACGACGAAGGCCGTAAGCAGACATTCGAATGGGGTACCGGCAGCCTGTTTGCCATCCCTGTCAACGCCACCTACCAGCACTTTAATGGCAGCGGCCAGGAGCCTGCGCGCTACGCCTCGGTGACGAACGCGCCAACCATCCTGCGCATGTTCCACAACGACGGCTTCATCTTCGACAATCCGTACCGCTTCGAGGACCGGTTCTCGTCCGCGGATGGGTACTTCAACGGGCAGGGCAAGCTGTTCAAGAAGCGATGGCGGCACGTTTGGGAGACCAACTTTGTGCCCGACGTGCACAGCATGAAGCTGCACAGCTGGGCGCAGCGTGGCGGTGGCGGCAGCAACGTGATGCTCGAGCTGGCCGATAACAGCATGGGCGCCCACATCTCGCAGTTCGCTATCGGGATGTACAAGAAGGCGCACCGCCATGGGCCTGGGGCCCACGTGGTCATCCTCGATGGCGACGGCTTCTCGCTGCTGTGGGAGAAAAGCTTCGAGGATCACACCAAGTGCGACTGGAAGCCAGGCGCGGTAATCGTACCGCCTGAGGACTGGTTCCACGAGCATTTCAACACCGGCGCCGAGCCGGCCCGCTACCTGGCGCTGCGTTTCAGCGGGCTCAAGCACCGCCAGCCGCGCAACGCCAAGAAAGGCGACGATGGCTCGGACGTGAGCGTCAAAGAAGGCGGCTGGCAGATCGAGTACGAGGACGAGGACGCCTCTATCCACAGGCTGTTCGAGTCCGACCTGAAGAAGCACGGCGCCACCTGCCAGATGAAGGGTTACTTCGGCGACCGCTGCAACGGGATTGCCGGCACAATGCCAGCCGGAGGGGACGACTAGGAAGAGATGCCCGCGCGTTTCGCCACCATACTGGCGCTGTTCGCCGCCGCGACCATCCTGCCATCAACGACCGCGGCGGCGAACGTGTCCCAAGGCGTCACCGTGGCCCTGACCGACACCGGCATCAGCCCGGCTTCGGTCACGATCCCTGTTGGTGGGAGCGTGACCTGGACCAATCAAGGCGGCCTGACTCATACCGCTGAGAGCGTGGGCGGGCCATCGCCCTTCAACACCGCGGGCATTGGTCCTGGCCAAACCGCCACGCTCGCTTTTGCGGTGCCGGGCATATACGCGTACACATCCGGCACCGACTGTCTACATGGCGTGTACGTCCAGACCTTTACGTGCGGCAATTACACGATTGCCGTTGTGACGGGGAATGGCATGTTGCCAACGCCGGTGGTTGTGTCCACGCCTACGGCGGTGCCGGCAGCGGCGGCCACCGGCCCAGTTGGCAACGCCAACGTAGCCATCAGTGATGCGGCCTTTGCGCCGGCGACCGTCAACATCGCCCTGAACGGCAGCGTCACGTGGACGAACAAGGGCACGAACGTGCACACGGCAACGAGCACGCCGGACAGCGTCAACGCGGGCTTCCAGGCGTTCGACACGGGTGGCCTTGGGCCCGGTCAGTCGAACACGATTGGCTTCACTGCGCCGGGGACGTACATCTACTTCTCCGCGCCGGATTGCGCCAGCAAGAGCAACCCCGCCGCCTTTAACTGCGCCTATTACACGGTCGTCGTAGGCACTTCGCCTGCGCCTGCAGCGCAGTCATCGCAAGCTCCTGGGCCAACGGCAACACCAATCGCCGTGCCTGGCTCGAATGCCAGCGTCACGATCGACGACGTCAATGGCTTCCAACCAAATACGGTGACCATCAAAGTTGGCCAAACGGTCGGCTGGCTGAACATTGGCAACATCACCCATTCGGTGGTCATCAATCAGAACCCGCAGCCGAACCAGCCAGTGCCGTGGTGGCTGCCTTACCAGGTGCCGTCAGTTGGTGGCGTGTTCTTTGACGCCGGGGGACTGAGCCCGCGGCAGACGTTCAACTACAACTTCACTGTGCCGGGAACGTTCCCATACCACTCCTCGACGGAGCCGATCTACCTGAACAACAACACGAACTGCGCCTGCACGTTCATCACGTATCAGTTCTTCGGAACGGTGGTCGTAACGCCCTAGCCCTGCCACCGGGTTCCCTCACCCTAGCCCTCTCCCGCTGCGGCGGGCGAGGGGATTGGATTAGACGTTCAGCAGCGGGAACACCCGCTTGGCGTTGTCGTGCAGGATGCCGCGCTTGTCTCGATCGCTGAGGAACGTCATCGCGTTGAGCGTGGCAAGCAGGTCGTCCGAAGGTTTGTTGGTGTAGGGGTTCATGACTCCGCTGCCGGCGCCTGGCACCTCCGTGCCGAACAGCATGCGGTCGGGGCCGCGTTGCTTGATGGCCGCCTCGAGGAACACCGGATCGTAGGCGCAGCTGTCGAAGAACAGGTTGTTGCTCACGTCGCGCGTGTGCTCGGCGTGGGACCGGTTGGAGGACAGCCCGACCGACGATCCGCCCGCTTCCTCGCCGGTGCTCTCGGCAACCACGCGCGACCAGGCTCCGCCGGGCTCGCGGGGGGCGATGGCGCTGCCGTGCTCGACCAGCCGCTTCAGCGCCCCGCCGCAGTGGCAGATCACGATCTTGAGGTCGGGGAAGCGGTCGAACACGTCGGTGTGCTCGAGCAGCAGGGTGGCCAGCGTCTCCTCGGTGACGTTGTTGTACTGGTAGCTGTGGGGGATGACCTCGATGCGCGGGTCACGGCTGATCGAGGGGTGGACGATCAGCGGCGCCTTGAGCTCTTGGGCCTTCTTGTAGAGGGGGTACCAGTACTCGGTGTTCATGCCCGGTGTCTGGCGGTCGGCGCCGGGATCGGGGTTGATGGTGGCGCCCACGAAGCCCAGCTCGGTGACGCAGCGGTCCAGCTCAGAGACGCAGTTGCTGGTGTCGATGCGCGAGTTTTGGGGGAGCTGGGCGATGCCCACGTAGCGGTCGGGATGCATGCGGCACTGCTGGGAAATGACGTCGTTGGTCACGCGCGACCACGTATCGACCAGGAAGGCAGCCTCCCAGTGCATCATGGCCACCGGCCGGGCGGAGATCATCTGCAGGTCGATGCCCCGTTCGTCGAGCATCCGCAGGTGGCGTTTGAGCGCCGACTCCATGACTTCGTCGGAGATGTCCAGCCCAGCCGGTCCCGGCGAACGCAGGGCGATCAGGTTGAAGGCGTACGCCCGGAAATGGGGCGGCGTCGACATGTGGCCATGGACGTCGATGACCTTGAGGCCGTCATACATTCGGCACCAGCTCCTGGGGCAGGATGCCCTGGTGGTCGAGCAGCTGCACGTAGTAGCGCCACACCGCGTCGCCGCCGCGGCGGCTGCTCTCGCGGCTGGTAAAGTGCTGGATGTCCTCCGGCGCGATGTTCCGCACCGGGCCGTGGCGTGTGGCGTGCCAGTTGATGCGCGCCAGGCTCTCCAGTTTGATGGCCTTGACCGTGGCTTCCTCGACCGTCGCGGCCACCGCGGTGATGCCATGGCCGTACAACAGGCATACGTCCTTGCCGGCCATCACCTCCACCATCTCCCTGCCCAGCGCAGGTGTGGTGAGGGTGACGGCTCGCGGATAAACCGGCACGCCTGCAACCGCCAGTTTCAGCGAGGAGGGATCGTAGGCGCCGAAGATCGGCTTGAGCTGGAGATCGGTCAAGCCGCACATCAGGATGCCTGGCGGGTGGGCATGGACCACACAGCCTACCTCGGGCCGCGCCTTGTACACCTCGGCGTGGAGCGAGAACTCGGCCGGCAGGCCGACGTTCGCCCCTTCGCTCAAGATCTTGCCGTCGAGGTCCGTGTGCAGCACGTCGGCTTCGGTCGTGAACAGCAGCGCCGTTTCCTCCGCGCCCCGGCCGCGGATGACGATGTGGCGCTCGTCGACCCTGGCGCTGACGTGGCCGGTGGTCTCCTTGACCAGGCCCTGCATGGCCAGGATGCGGCAGGAAATCGCGACCTTCTTGCGCAGGTCGGAAAGGTCTCGTTCGGTCACGGCTATCTCTTCGCCAGCATGAGGTCGCGTGCGCCTTCCCGCCAGTCGACCTCATGGGGCAGCAGCAAATCGACCGCCCGCACGTCCCAATATGTATCCGGATCGACTCCTGGCGGATCGATGCCCTTTTCGGCCAGGTCGCGCGCCGCTTGAATCATGATGCGCCTATAGGCGATCACCGCCTTGTCGGAGCCGCCCAAGTGCTCCCGCCAGCGCGGAACAATGCGCCCCATGGCTTCTTGGACGGCAAGGTCCTGGTTGTTCACACCTTCGACTCCGGTAAACGTTTTCGTTCGCTGCAACTCGCGATCGATGAGCCAATCATTCTCGCGGGTGCGATGGCGGATGTCCGACTCGCCGTTGGGTCCGCGGCCGGCCGATTCTTCCGTATCCGCGATGAAATCCGGAGTCAGAGGCTGGTCCTCTTCGACCGCGAATACCCAGTTGAAGACCATCGTGCTGTGGTCGTCGCGAGGCACCCACATGTGGCCTCGCATGGTTGGGACGCGATAGGTATTTCTCGAGGTATCGACGCCTTGGACCTGAGCTGAGCGGAACTGATGGAAGGGCATCACGAATTGGTAGATTCGCGCGTAGCTGCCTTGTTCGCCCACATTGCGAAGGCCGGCGTATCGGAAGCCATAGGGAGTGACGTCTACCTCTAGGCTGGGGGCGGTATCCAGCTGACGCAGCCCTTTCCGAGATAGGTCGTTGTTGTGGAGGAACGACGAATGCGCGGTGTCGATGCCACCCTCGACAGCTTGGGCGTAGTTGGCGTATTCCAACGTCTTCGAGACATAGCGGTGCGTCTCCGGCGCCCGCAGCCACTCGTGGCCTGGCAGCTCCGGCTTCTTGTCGGCCGGCCCCATGTAGGCCCAGACGATGCCGCCGTATTCCTCAGTGGGGTAGCTCAGCTGGCGGATCTTCTCCCGGAAGCGGCTCTCGGCCGGCTCGTTGGGCATATCGACGCAGTTGCCGCCGACGTCGAACTTCCAGCCGTGGTACACACAACGCAGACCACACTCTTCGTTGCGGCCAAGGAACAGCGACGTGAGCCGGTGCGGACAGTATTCATCTAACAGGCCCACGCGGCCATTGCTGTCGCGGAAGGCGACCAGATCCTCGCCCAGCAGTTTGACCCGGACGGGCGGACAGTCCGGAGCAGGCAAATCCTCCGCCAGCACGGCGGGCATCCAGTAGCGGCGCAGCACGGTGCCCATGGGTGTTTCCGGCCCAATACGGGTCAGCAGCTCATTATCTTCACGGCTCAGCATGGCCTCCACACTGTACAATGCCGCCACTACCTGCCGAGGAGAATGAGCATGACAACCGTCCTGTATGTCGGCACAGACGAAGGCGTTGTGACCGTGAAAGGCGACAACGGCTCGTGGGAGGCCGAGAAACCCGCGCTCTCGAGCTGGGAGATTTGCGGCGTTGCAAGCCGGGCCTCCAGCCCGAACGTCGTGTTCGCGGCCACCAGGGGCGACGGCGTGTGGCGCAGCGAGGACCGTGGCAAAACGTGGGGCAAACCATCGTACGGCAAGCGCGGCCCCGGTAAGGTGCGGTGCGTCACTCCCGATCCTAAGGACGAGCGGACGCTGTACGCCGGAGCCGAGCCGATCGACATCTTTGTCAGCCACGACGACGGCGCCAGCTGGGAGTGTCTCGATTCCGTTTGGGACCAGCCCTTCATCGGCGCCATCAGCTACCCGGTGGCGGTCGTCGAGCCGCACGTGCGCAACATCGCCGTCGATCCGTTGGACCCGAGGATCATGTACGCGGCGCTGCAGGTTGGCCACATGATCAAGACGACCGATGGCGGGGCCACCTGGAAATTGCTCGACAAGCAGCTGGATGCCGACGTCCACACCGTTCGTCTCGATCCGAGCGATCCCAGCCACATCATGGTCGCCACCGGCGGCCACGATTACCGCCTGGGCAAGGCGCCCGGCAAGGCCCTGTACCGCAGCGCCGACGGTGGGGAAAGCTGGCAGCCGATGGGCGCCAGTTTCGCCCAGGAGTATTCGGTTCCCCTGGTCATCCACCCCACCAATCCCAAGGTGGCCTTTGCCGGTCTGGCCAATGGCACGCCTGGCGCTTGGCGGCGCCCAACCGGCGCCGAGGGCGTGATCGTCCGCACGATGGACGGTGGCGACAGCTGGCAGGAGGTCGGGGCCGAAGTGCCCGAGGCTTCGCAGCGCATGGCCATCGGCATTGCCATCGATCCGGTCGAACCGTCGAACGTCTACGCGGCGCTGAACGATGGCCACTTGCTGGCCAGCCACGACGGCGGCGACTCGTGGTCGCAGCTGGACGTCCGGACGCCGCGGCCGAACGACCTCGTGTGCGCCCCCCTGTGATCGCGGAGCCGGTCGTCCGGCAGGAGACAGAGGAGCGCGGGCTGTCGCCGGACGAACTTATCGCCAGCATCTGGCTGGAGCGGCGGCGCTGGGTGCGGGAAGGTCGAATCAAGCAGCCGCACCCATTCCGGGTGGCGATTGGCAAGGGCGATCTGTCGCGCGAGGCGCTCGTGGCCTACGTCAAGAACCGCTACTACTTCCTGGCCAACATCAATCGCAAGGATGCCCAGATCATCGCCAACTGTCCTCATTCGGAGGCTCGGCGCACGCTCATGCGCAAGTACATCGACGAGGAGGGGCAGGACCTGGCCGGCGGCCCGCTCGGCCCCCACTACGAGATGTGGCTCAAAGTGTCCGACGCGCTTGGCATCCCGCGCGACGTCATGCAGAGCTTTGTCGACGTGCTGCCGGTCTACAAGTACACCGTGGACGCCGTGTTCGACTTTGCCAAGAGCAAGAGCTGGCTCGAAGGTCTAGCCGCGACCTACGCCACCGAAGGACAGATGTGGCGGCGGTACACGCCGAAGGAAGAGCATCACGACGTCGATCTGCCGGGCGAAGGCAAGGCGCTGAAGCTGCACTATGGCCTGCCGGACGAGGCGCTGGAGTTCTACCACGTCCACGGCGACGCCAACGACGAGCACGGCGACATCTGCGAAGGCGTCCTCAGGCGCTGGTGCACCACGGCCGAGCTGCAGCGCAAGGCGCTGGACGCCGCCCGCTTTCGCTGGGACAACCACGAAGCGCGGCAGGACATCATCTACCACTACTTCATCCGATGAGCGCCGATCTTCAACAGCTCAAGCAGAGGCTGGTCGACGGCATCCAGGTGCTCACCGGCGAGGGCGTGCTGACCGGCTCGGGCCATCTGAGCTGCCGCGTGCCCGATACCGACACCTTCCTGATCAACCCACGCTTCGCGGGCGTGCTGGCCGATCCCGAGGATATCTGCACAGTTTCGGCAGATGGCAAGCGCATCGCCGGGGCAGGACCAATCCCGTCGGAGACGATCATCCATGCGATGGTCTACCGACACCGGCCGGATGTGACCAGCGTGCTGCACTGCCACCCCCGCTACGCGATCCTGGTTGGGTTGCTGGAGCAGGGGCTGATTCCGTTCAACCGCGAGGCGCGTGTGTTTGCCGACGGCGTGCCGATCTATCCCAAGAGCAAGGGCATCAACACCGCTGAGGAAGCAAACGCCATGGTGGAGTGCCTGGGCGAGCACTGGGCCATCTTTCTGCGGGGCCACGGCGTGGTGGTGGGCGGGCCAAGCATCGAGGGTACGTGCGTCTCGGCCATCCAACTGGAACGTGCTTGCCAAGACCAGCTGCTGATGATGAGCTTCACGGTGCCTCAGCCGCTGGCGGAGGCGGGGCGAGGACGATCGAATGCCCGCCTGGAGAACCCCTATCGCGCCTGGCCGTACCTGCTGTACAAGAACCAGGTGCGGTCGCGCGAGGAGATCAAGGCCGCGGTGCGGCCCCTGGCCGAAGGAGAGCACTACTAGCGATGGCAGAGCTCGTTGGCTGCTTGGCCATGTCCCATGCGCCCCAGCTGATGCTGCCGCCGGACAAATGGGGTTTGCTCAACAACCGCGGTTGGGACCCCTTGCCGGAGCGGCCCGAGCTGCAGTCCATCACCCTGGAGCAAAGGCGGGCGCAGTGGGACGAGTGCATGGCGGCCATCGGCACGCTGCGGACGATCCTTGCCGAGCTGGCCGCGGACACGGTGGTGATGGTGGGCGACGACCAGCGCGAGAACTTCGTCGATGACGGCATGCCGCCGTTCGCCATCTACATGGGCCAAGAGGTCGAGGCCAGCGTGAGCCTACGTTATGCCGGCCAATCTTTCGCGGATAACCGCCGCTGCTACCAGGTGGACGTGCCGCTGGCGCGCAGCGTCATCGAGCAGCTGATGGAAGCTGGCTTCGATCCGGCCTACTGCACCGCGACGCGCTACGACGGCGGCCTAGGCCATGCCTTCGCCCGGCCGTTCAATTTCCTGCTGCCCGAGCCTGGCCCCGCCATCGTGCCGATCATGGTCAACACCTACCATCCTCCGGCGCCTTCGCCCAAGCGCTGCGTACAGTTCGGCCAGGCGCTGGCTGAGGCCATCGGCCGCTTTCCCGACGATCGCCGCGTCGTGCTGGTGGCCTCCGGCGGCCTAAGCCACACCAAGATCATCGAGGAGCTCGACGCCGGCTTCATCGCCGCCTTGCGGGCCGGCGATCTGGCCTACATGGCCGCCATGTCCCCCGCGGACCTGGTGCAAGGCACGTCCGAGATCCGCAACTGGATCGTGGTGGCCGCGGCTGCCGCAGGGCGGCCCTTCGAGCTGATCCACTACGTGCCCTTGTACCGCACCACGAACGGTGTCGGCTGCGCTATGGGCTTCGCGCGATGGAGCTAACCGCCGCCGGAGTTGTTGTCCAGATCGAAGGCGTCTTCCAGTGCTACTGGGGCGGCCATTACGAAGCCGTCAAGACCTTCTTCGGGCAGCCGCGCCCGCGCGATCAGCTAATCGCCTGGCTGGAGCTTCAGCTCTACAAGGAGATCCACGTGGTGCCCAGGAAGGCACGCGAGATCATCGAGATGTACGAGCGGCTCGACGTCGAAGTCGATCGCGGCGAGTTCGAAGCCGAGTGCTACGAGCTGGCGGACGAGGTGCAGCACTACCGCCTGCTGGCGGATGTGCTGGAGCTGCTGGTTGGCGAGCGCCGCCCGGCGGTTGCCTACCAGGCCACGCCGGAACAGCGCGAGCTGGAAGCGGTCCGCCGCGCGTATGCGGGCAGCAGCCCCTTCGTGAAGTCGGTTGGCGGCTTCGCGCCCGGCGGCGGAACGGCCTTTGCCGCGGCCGGCTGCATGATCGACGGCGGCCCCATCGAGCGCCAGCTGGCGGCGGCGTTCCAGGTGATCTACCGGCAGGAGCTGCAGCATTACGGCAAGAACCGTTTCGTCTTCGACCGCCTGGCGCGGGAGGCGACCGCCGCCGAGCTCGACGAGGGGCTGCGCTATGCCGGCGAGCTGGCGCGGCAGCATTTCCTGCTGCGAAATGCTTCCTTCGGCTATCCTCTGCCGCCTCAGCGAGTGGCCGAGATCGAGGCCGGCCAGGCGATGCCTTACATCCCACCGCGGCTGTACTGAGTCCTACGCCGGCGTGAGCCGGCCCACCTTCAGCGCCGCCTGGTAGAAGACGTCGTAGTTGATCCACTGCTTGGCCTGGGATGCTTCGTGGTGGGCCCAGATGCGCTGTTGGGTCTCGAAGTCGGTGGCCCGACTCATGACGATCTGCCGGCCGATCTCGCCATGGTCTTCGTCGGCCTCGCCGTGGGCGGTGAAGAAGGTGAGCGCCTCTCGTGACACGCCGTATTTCTCTTCCAGCGCGTCGGCCCAGATGGGGTAAACGACGGCGTTGATGCGCTCGCCCAGGCGCATGTTGGAAGGCAGGCCGCCGATGCGCTGGCTCATCGAGCGGAAGCGCTCGGCGTCGAGCACCACCTGCATCAGCGGAGACGGCGAGGAGCGCAGGATGTCCTCGCGATTCAGCCGTAGGCCTTCGCCGAAGCGCAGCCACAGCTCGGGATGGCTGGGGTAGCCGAGGTTGTCGACACCTGCTTCGGAGGCCACGACCCGCGCTTGCTTCTGCATCTCCTCCAAGGAAGGCGCCGTGGCCACGATCATGGCGTCGTTGCGGATGGTTTGCACTTTGGCGTGGATGTCCTGCTTCACCCAGGCCTGCAGCTGCTCCAGGCTCCAGGCGCCATGCACCAGGTTCACGCAGAAGGGGTGATTGATCTTGGTGTGATTGGCCAGCACGACTTCCGAGAGCACGTCGACGAACTGCTCGGGCTCCAGGAAATGGTCTGGCGCCGAAGGGAAATCGGGCGCCAACGGCGGTGAGTCGAGCTCCGCGTACATGCGCCGCACCCGCGTCCGCAGCTCGTTCAGGTCGTCCATGATCGATCCTCCTCCAGATGTTCCATGAAGCGTTCCTCCTCCAATTCGATGATGAAGCGCAGGTCCCACAGCGTGAGCGGGTTCAGTCCATTGAGCCGAGCGTAGCCCTCGTTCAGGATGGCGAACGTATTGGCCAGCGCCTCCGGCCGTGGAATGGGCTTTCGATCGTAGCTGGCTTCGAGCCGCTGGTAATGACTCCGCACCATCGGCTCGTCCAGGCCCATCAGCCGCGCCGGCTCGTCGGACATGCAGGCCAGCGCCAGGTCAGGCTGGCGATGAAACGCGCACAGCGCGCGATACAGCGCGCGCATGAGGCGCCGCAGCTCGTCTTCGTGCGTCTGCACGAAGGGTCCAAGCGCGGCGAAGAACAGCGAGCCGATTTCGGGCAGCGGTGGCGCGTGCAGCTGGCGCAGCCCGGCCTCGAGCGCGGCACCGGCGTATAGGGGGGAGCACACGACGGCGCTTGCCTGGCCCGCGGAGACTTTTCGCCATTGCTGCCAGCGTCCGACCTCGGCGTCATCGACGACCAACTGCTCGGTCCGGCCCTCCAAGCCCAAATGCCGCAGCCAGAAGCTGGCGGTGATGCGCGACGAAGGGGTGGCTCGAACCGCGACCGTCTGGCCAGCCAGATCGCTCAGCGTGGCAATCCTGTCTCGCGCCAGGAGCAGCTCGTTGGACCAGTTCTGGCAAGCGGCCAAGCAGCGGACGGGATGGCCTTCCAAGCGAGCGGGGTAGAGGAATCGCAGATGCTCGCAGATGATTTCCAAGTCGCCGCGCAGGAAGCCCTGCTCGTACTCATCCTGTCCAGCCACATGCTGGATGCCGACCTCGAGTCCTTCGTGCCGGGCGGCCATGTCACGGATGAGGTACAACAGCGGCGTACGGTCGTGGTCGCGATAAGCGATCGTAACGTCGCTCATCGGGCGGCCACCGCGTCGATAGGGCCGGCTTGCCGCTGCTGGAGCGCTCTGCCGCCGGTGGCCAGCAGCGCCAGCAGGACGATGACTCCGATGAGCAGGAGCATCACGACGGCCGCGGCCGCGGCCGGGCCCAGCGATCCCTGCTGCCAGCTGCGCCACACCGCGACTGACAGCACGCCGTTGCGCGGACCGGCCAGGAACAGCGCCATGGTGACTTCGCGAAACGTCAGCAGCGCCGTCCACAGCGCCGCGAACACCAGTGACGGCCTGGCCAGCGGGGCGACGATGCGGCGCACCGCCGCGAGGGGCCTGGCGCCGCACAGCAGCGCCTGCTCTTCGAGCTCGGGGTGCACCTGCAGCAGGGCCGCGTTGGTGATGCGGGTGGAATACGGCAGGTGATTGAGCGTGTTGGCGATGACGATCAAGCCCAAACTGCCGGCCAGCGGCAGCCAGGGCAGCCAGCGATCGGCCAGCAGGGCTACGATGAACAGGGCGAAGGCGAACGCCAAGCCGGGAATGGCGTGCGGCAGCATGGCGATGTTGTCCATGAGGCGCCGAATGCGGAGCTGTGAGCGCACCACGATCCAGGACACGTTGACGGCGAAAAACATCACCAGCACAGGCGCGCAGATTATCAGCAGCAGCGTATTGCGCACCGCGCTCACGCCGCCGATCGTGGCCAGCCACGCTTGCGGCAGGTAATTGGCTAGGCTGGCCTTGGACAGCGCGTCCAGCGACGGCGGCTGGACGTAAGTGAACAGGGACAGCCACAGCAGCACCAGCAGTGGCAGCACCACCGCCAGCAGCAAGTAAAGCGACACAAAGGCGAGTGCGAGGCAGTTTCCGACGCTGCCGAGCTCGACGTCGCGCGGGCGGAAGCCTTTGCCGGTGATGACCGCGTAGCGCTTGCCGTGGGCCAAGACCCGATAGTAGAAGTACAGCCCTATCAAGCTGGGGATGGCGATGACGACGCCGTAGACGCCCGCGGCGCCGTAGCTCACCAACGTCGATTGGCCGGTGAGCGGCTGCACGGCGTAGAACAGCTCAGTGGCCAGCACTGGCGCCTGCCCCCCGGAGGCGCCCAGCATGGCCGGGATCTCGAACCATGACACCGCGCCCATGAGCACGTAGATGGCGCCGCCCAGCAAGGCCGGCCACATCAACGGCATGCTCACCCGGACGAACGTCCGCCAGCGGCTGGCCC
>DAIUFO010000014.1:0-6117 GCA_036844545.1 Chloroflexota bacterium | reverse complement strand
CCGGCCGCCGCGGCTGCTTCCTCAAGGGCAGGATCCAGGGCGCGCATCGGACCTGACAGCAGGAACAGCATCGTCGGCGTCGCGGCCAGCCCCATCACCCAGGCCATGCCCAGCGGATTACTGAGGTTCAGCGGCACCGTCTCTACCCTCAACAGCCCCGCCAAGAGGCGATTGAACAGCCCAATGCGCTGGTTCACCAGCAGCAGCCAGCCCATCGCCTGGATGAAGCCGGGCACCAGGATGACGATGCCCATCAGCGTGAGGAAGACGTTCCGGCCGGGGAGGCTGGTTCGATTGAGCAGCCAAGCCAGCGGCGCGGCGAAAAACAGCGTCACGAATACCGCGCCCACGCCAACAATGGCCGTGTTCGGCAGCACTCGCTCGATCACGTAGGGCCTGGCCAGGTTCCGCCAATGCTCCAGCGTGAAGCCTGGCTCCGTGGGGAGCCGCGGCACAAATGTCATGTACAGGATCACGCCCAGCAGCAGGCCGATCGCCCCCAGCACGATCCACGACACGGCGACCGGAATCGCATACGGCCGGTCGAATAGCCCTTCCTCTCCCATCGCCATCCGCCGGCCGCGCTGGGAGAGGGCCAATTCGGCCATTACTTACGCTGAGTGACGGCTTCCTTGATCTTGGCCCGATACTGCTTGCCTTCCGGCGTGCTCCACCACTTCAGCTGCTCGATGGTCTCGGGCGTTGCGTACCAGGTGGCAAGCTTGGTGCCGCTGGCGTCAAGGGATTGTCTGGCCAGCTTGTCCTGGTCGGTTTGTCCGAAGGCGATGTTCTCCTCGTGAGCGGCCGGTTGCCAGGCAGCCTCGGCTTCTGGGCTGCCCATCCACAAGGCCCACAGCGTCGCGGCTGCCGGATGCTTCGAGCCCTTGGGCACGATGTACATTACCTTGCTGTAGGGCGTGTAGTCCTTGAACCAGACCACGCCAAGCGGCGCCTGTGGGTCCTTGGCCTTGACATCCCAGTAGTAGTAGCTGTTCATGGGCGCGAAGGAGAACTCGCCCAGCAGCAGACGGTTGAGGGCCGGGCTGAAATCGAGCACCGCCGCGGCGTTCTTGCCGATCTGGTCCAGCGTCTGCAGCCAGGCTTCTTTATCGGTGTGGACCTGGATGCCCAGCTCCCAGGTATCGGTCCAGGGGGGCAGCGTGAACTTGCCTTTGAACCTCGGGTCCGCCAGGTCTTGGGTGGTCTTGGGCATCTGATCGGGCTGGATCTGCTTGGTGTTGTACAGCAGGTTCTTGGTGCGGGTGCTCCACAAGAATGCCGATCCGCTGAACGGCTGGGGGCTCACATCCTCGGGCTTGACGGTGCCATCGCGCACCCAGCCGTTGGTCTCCCGCAGCAGCTGATCCCAGTTGTTGATCTTGGTGACGTAGCCCTTGCTCTCCATCTGGATGATGTCTTCTTCCGAGCCGGTCAGCGAGTCAAACTCAGGCCGGCCGCCGGAGTCGAGGGCGGTGATCATCTTGGCGAACTTGCCGGTCTGATCGCCCAGGGCAATGTTGATGTTGAGGTTCAGCTCGAAGCGCTTGAGAAAGGCGTCCTTGAGCTGCGGCACGCGGGACGCTTGCTCCGTAGTGGTAGCTGTGTCGAGCTCGCCTTCCTGTTTGGCCTGGGCGATGAGCTTGTCGAGCTGCGCCGAGGCGCCGCCGGCCGGGCTCGAGCCCGTGGCGGGGATGGAGCTCGGAGCCGCGGCTGAGCCACCGCAAGCGGACAGCCCTATCGCCATAGCCATCAGCAGCGGGACCGCGGCTGGGAACCGGAGCACGCACTTGGTCGACAGGCTCATGATTATTCCTCGCTCTAGAAGTGGCCCTATGCTACGCACGGACGCCGTCAATGTCAAAACCTCGGCAAGCGCCGCCGAGGTTAGGGCCGGTATAATCGGCCAACCTCAGGATTGGAAGAGGTGGCGCCAATGCTTACTGTCGAACAAAATCAGCAGGTGACCACGGTCGCCGCCGGCACGCCTACGGGCGAGCTGATGCGGCGCTACTGGCATCCCATCGCGGCCAGCTCGCAGCTGCCGAGCCACGGCACTAAGCCCGTCAATATCCTGGGCGAGTCGCTGGTGCTGTACCGCGATCGGAGCGGCCAGCTGGGGCTGGTGGGCGAGCGCTGCGCGCACCGGGGCGCGGGCCTGATCTACGGCGTTCCGGAACGGGAAGGGTTGCGCTGCGCGTACCACGGCTGGTGCTGGGACGCGGCCGGCCGCTGCATCGACCAGCCGTACGAGCAGACTGAGGACCCGGGCAGCAGCTTCAAGGACCGGGTGCGCATCACGGCCTACCCGGTGCAGGAGGTGGCCGACCTCATCTTCGCCTATCTGGGCCCGGAGCCGGCGCCGCTGGTGCCGCGCTGGGATTTGTTCACGCGCTTGGACGTGCCCCGCGAGATCGGTATGGCGGTCATCCCCTGCAACTGTCTGCAGATCGTCGAGAACGCCCTCGACCCGGTGCACGTGGAGTGGCTGCACCAGCACTTCAACAACTACGTGTTCGAGCGGACCGGCCGCGGGGACGAGCAGAAGCAGCAGCAGAAGCACGACAAGATCGGCTTCGACGTGTTCGACTACGGGATCATCAAGCGGCGGGTGTTGGAGGGCGACCCCGAGGGGCATGAACGCTGGACGACCGGGCACCCGCTGGTGTTCCCGATGATGCTCAAGTCCGGCAGCGCGGCGCACCCCAACTTCCAGATGCGCACGCCCATCGACGATCACAACACGCTGCACATCTGGTACAGCGCCCACTACGGCGCGCCGGGCGACATGGATCTGGCCAAGCCCGAGGGCGTGCCGTTCTACGAAGTCCCGGTGCCGACGCTCACCAAGCAGGGCGAGCCGGAGTGGCCGCTGGTGGACAACAACAGCGGGCAGGACATTGTGATGTGGTACACGCAGGGCGCCGTCGCCAACCGGAGCGAGGAGCACCTGGGGCTGTCTGACCGCGGCATCATCCTGTACCGCAAGCTGCTGCAGGAGAACCTGGAGCGGGTGCAGCGGGGTGAGGACCCGATGAACGTGTTCCGCGACCCGGCGCACAACGTGTGCCTCGAGCTGCCGGTGGAGCGGGCTAAGTTCGGCCCGGGCATCTTCAAGGCCGGCGAGCACCGCTCCGGCGGCGCGAGCAAGTACAGTCCCATCATTCGCGAGGCGGAAGCGGCAGCTGCCCAGCGTGCCCTCACCTAGTCCTCTCCCTAGGGGAGAGGGAACGTTGCGCTTCGGCCTGGTTGGCATTGGGGCCGGCGCTAAGAACCTGCTGGCGGGGTTTGCCGCCAGCCAGCACGCGCGCCTGACGGCGGCGGCCGACGTCCGCGAGGATGCGCTGGCGGCTATGGCCGCCGAGTTTGGGGTCGCGACGTTTCGGTCGGTCGAGGAGCTGTGCGAGCGAGGCGACGTCGACGCGGTGTGGGTGGCGACGCCGAACCAGTTCCACGCCGAGCACGCGATCGCGGCGCTGGAGCAGGGCAAGCACGTGATCGTCTCCAAGCCGATGGCGGTGACGCTGGAGGAGTGCGAGGCCATGAACCGCGCTGCCCAGCGCCACGGCGTGCTGCTGCTGGCGGGCCACAGCCAGGCCATGGCCGCGCCTATCCGCAGGATGGCGGAGCTGGTCCGAAGCGGCGAGTACGGGCGACTGGCGATGGTCCACACCTGGCACTACACCGATTGGCTGTACCGGCCGCGGCTGCCGGCCGAATTGGACGAGAGCCAGGGTGGAGGAGCGGTGTTCCGCCAATCGCCGCACCAGATCGACATCGTGCGGTCGATCGCCGGTCTGCCGGTGGAGGCGGTGCGGGCGACCACCTACCAGCTCGATCCCGAGCGGCCGGCTACGGGCGCGTACAGCGTGTTCCTGAGCTTTGCCGGCGGCGCGGCGGCCAGCATCGTGTACTCCGGCTACGGCCATTTCAGCGCCTCGGAGCTGACGTTCGATCGAGGCCGGCCTGCTATTCCGACGGTTCGCGGCCACTCGGGTGATGAGGCCAAGCTCAAGGAGTCGGCCCGTTACACCGGCCAGGGCCGCTCGGATGAGCCGGCCGGCCATCCCTTTTTCGGCTTGACCGTGGCCACCTGCGAGCGAGCCGACATTCGCCAGTCGCCGAACGGCTTGTTCGTGTATGACGAGCACGGGCGGCACGAGATCGAGCTGCCCATCGAGCAGCAGCGCGGCGAAGCCGAGCTGGAAGATCTGCACCAGGCCGTGGTCAACGGCCAGCCGCTGCTCCACGATGGCCGCTGGGGTCAGGCAACGCACGAAGTTACGCTGGCCATCCTGGAATCGGCGAAAGCGGGTCGGGAGATCAGGCTTGCGGCTTAGAGGCGCGCTGCACTTGGTACACCGGGTTCCCTCACCCTTGCCCTCTCCCGCTGCGGCGGGCGAGGGGACCTTTGACTACAGCCGCTCGCGGGAGAGGCGGTAGCCGAAGAAGCGGGCGCCCAGCAGGATGAGCATCACGAAGGCGGTGATGAGCACGCCCACGGCAGCGCCGCGCTCGCGGGTTCCGGAGAAGGAGTACTCCAGCATGAGGATCGACAGCGGGCGTGACTTGGCGGTATACAGCAGGACGGCCGTGGGGACGTCGTGGATGGCTTGGAGGAATGTGAGCAGACCCACGGTTACGGCCGTGGGCGCCAGGAGGCGCAGCAGGATGCGCCGGTAGACCACCAGCCAGCGGCCGCCGCAGACGCGGCCCGCTTCCTCCAGGTCTCGGCCGAGCTGCATCAGGCCCGTCTTGAAGAACTGCGTGCTCAGCGGACTGGCGCGCACGACGAAGGCGACGACTAGGCCACCTAGCGTGCCATACAGCACCGTCCTCAGCGGCGTCGCCAGGAAGAGCCACAACAAGCCAAGGCCCATCAAGATGCCGGGCATGGCCCACGGCGACCAGACCAGAAGATCGACGGCCTGCAGCGAGCGAGAGCGTATGCGTACGATGGCGTAGGCCACGGCGGAGTAGATGATGATGGACACCACCGCCGCCGCGGTGGAAATGATCAGGCTGTTGCGAACGCCGTTGGCGAAGGCCGGGTCGCTCAGCACTGCTTGCCACTGCGCCAGGGTAAAGGCGTTGGGCACGTTGAAAAAGCCGTACAGCCGCATAAAGGAGCCGATCAACAGGAAGGCGAACGGCGCCGCCAGCGCGACCAGAAAGAAGGCATAGCACAACCCCGAGGCCAGCAAGCCCCAGCGGCCGAGCCGGACGGGGCTGGTGTCGTAGCCCGAGCCGGTGACCGTGGTGAAGGTTTTGCCGCGCAGGAACCAGCGGTACAGCAGCGTGAGCCCCAGCAGCCAAACCAGGAACACGAAGGCCAGCGCTGTGGCCTCGCCGACGTTGGAGGGCTGGTTGCTGACGAGGTCGTAGATGCGGGTCGAGTACACCCAGAACTTGACTGGCACGCCGAGCAGCAGCTCGACCTCGAAGCCTTCGAAGCTGAATACCAGGGAGATCAGCGTCACCAGCAGGATGGCCGGCAGCAGCAGCGGCAGGGTGATGCGCACCACCGCCTGCCACATGGTGGCGCCGCACATGCGAGCCGCGTGCTCGGTGCTCAACGACACCCGGCGGAACGCCGGCGTGAGCAGCACCACCTTGAAGGCGATGGCATTGGAGGCCAGGTACACCCAGGTAATGCCCCAGAAGCTGTAGAGGTTGAAGTCCAGCCCATGGGCGAAAGGGAGCTGGCTCAGGCCGGCGTTGATCATGCCGAAGCGCGGGTCGAGGAGCAGGATCCAGCCGAGCGTCAGCGGCAGGATGGGCGTGAAGATGGACAGCCAGGAAAGCAGCTCGATGCCGGAGCGACCCGGCATGTCGGTGCGCGCCACCAGCCAGGTCATGGCGATGCCGACAGGCATGGAGATGCCGACAGGCATGGAGATGCCGGTCCTCACCAACGCCAGGGCGAGGCTGTTCAGCAATGCGCTGACTGTGGCCTGGTCGCTGAAGGCCGCGGTCCAGTTCTTGAGCCCGAAGGCGGCCGGCCGGCCCGCCCCGGCCACGTTGAAGCTGTTGGCGATCAGCATCACGATGGGCAGCACGATCAGGATGCCCAGCAGCAGTGGCCCACCGATCACGATGAACCGCGACAGGCTGTTCCTC
>DAIUFO010000013.1:11994-24095 GCA_036844545.1 Chloroflexota bacterium | reverse complement strand
CACTCCGCGTCTGCAGGCGAGAGGACGTAGGTCTCGCCGCCGGGGCTGACCTGGTACAGCGGCACGTCGAAGTGTGCGAACCGCTTGGGTGGCTCTTCCATGTGAACAGACATTGCAGCTTCAGTTTATCGGGCCGTGGGCGCAGCGGTTGGAATTAAGAAGCTGTTTCCTGCGTTTATCCGACCTTGCCGGGGATGGGGTTGGCGGTCTCCTGGTAGGTCTGCAGCTCTTCGGATTCCTCTTCCGTCTCGAACCACTGGCACCACCAGTCACAGCCGACCAGCATGCGGACCTTCTGGTGCCAGCAGTAGGCGATGTCATCGAACCCCAGATACCATTTGCACTCCTTGCAGCGCTCGCCATCGTTGGGTTGAGCCTGGAGGATGGCGTCCTCCATACGGTGCATGAGCATCATGCCTTCCTGCTCACGCTCGGGTGGGATATCGGGATCTGCCGCCATTGCTCGATTTTACGGCGGGCTTAGCGCTACGATAGGCTGCGTCCCCATGACCACGGTTCGTCTTTCGCTCGCTTTCGCTGGACTCGCGGTGCTGCTCGCGGGCTGCGGAGGGGCCGCTCCGGTCGCCTCCGTGGCGGCGAGCAGCGCGCCTGTCGCATCCAAGCCGGCAGCCTCCGCGGCTGGCCTCACCAAGCTGAACGCCAGCTACACGGCGCTCAGCTCGACGACTGCGCTGCCGTGGATCGCCAAGGGCGCGGGCCTGTTCGAGAAGCAAGGACTCGACGTGTCGCTCGACTTCCTCTCGCCGGCGACGTTGACCGCCGGCTTGGTGAGTGGCAGCGTGGATATCGGCTACGGATCTCCAGGCAGCGTGGCCGCGGCCGACGCGCACGGGGGCGACCTGGTGATCCTCGGCGCGACCTACGAGGGCTCGATTTTCTCCATCGTGGCCCGGCCCGAGATCAAGGGTCTGGCGGACCTCAAGGGCAAGAAGGTAGGCGCCACGCAGCGGGGGGCCACGACCGACTTCCTGATCCACCAGGTGGCCCAGCAGCAGGGCTTCGGGCCGAGCGACGTGAACGTCGTCTACATCCCCGAACAGGCATCCCAGATCGCCGCCATCAGCAGCGGCGCACTCGATGCTGCCGTCCTGACCGAGCCGTTGACCTCGATGGCCGTGGCCCAGGGCGGGCACGTCATTTACGGCCCCGACACGCCGGGCTCCAACAGCTACGTCAGCATGTCCGTGGTCCTGGTCAAGCGCAGCTACCTCCCGGCGCATCGGGACTTGTTGAAGCGCTTCCTGACGGCCAATGTCCAGGCCGTGCGGTTCCTGAAGACCCAGACTGGCGAGGCAGCTAAATACGTCGCGCCGTACCTGAAGACGGACGACACGACCGTCGTGCGCAAGAGCCTGGAGGGCAGCCTCGGCGTGATGCGCGACGACCTGTCCCTGACCATGCCGGGCCTCCAGAGCGTCCTGACCGCCACGGCCACGTCCGACCCCGAGGTGGCCAAGCTCAAGCCACAGGATCTGGTGGACCTGTCCATCGTTGACGAGATTCGAGCCAGCGGCCAATGAGCGCCGCCGAGACGCTGGCGCAAATCAATGCCCTGGCGAACGCGCAATTCGAGTCGCCGGAGTTCCGGCAGCTCCTGGGCACCAAGTTGACGCTGGCTCGAGCGCGCTTTTTCGCCATCGAGATGGGTCGCTACGTCAACAACCGGCGCGACTGCTGGGGCTACGTGCAGGGCGCCGCCCCGCTGGACGTCAAGCGGCTCATCTGGGCGCACGAGCAGGAGGAGCTGGTGCTCGACCCGGCGGTCGGCATGGATCACTTCACCCTGGCCACCCGAGAAGCCGAGGTGCTGGGCCTCACGCCGAGTGACTTCGAGGAGGGGGAGCCTAATCCTGGCTCGAGCGCTGCCTTCTACGCCTGGACGTACCTGGCCAAAGACCGGCCGTGGCTGGAAGCCGTGGCCGCGTCGTCGGTGTTGGAGGTGCGCAACTCGGGCGCCATCGTCACAGGCGGCAGCCTGTCGTCTCGGATACGTCAGAAGCTGATCGACGAGCTGGGCCTGCCGGCCGAGAAGCTCATCAACGTCAACCGCCATTCCGTGGCCGACGAGGAGCACGCCAGTCTCTTGGAGCGTGTCGTCAATGCGCACGTCGCTACCGAAGAGGATTGCCAAGCGGTGCTGCGAGGCGCGCGCGCCTCGTTCCTGATCGACCGGGCATTCCGGGGCGCGCTGGCCGCGGGCATGGCTGCGCTGGCTGAGGGGTAGAATCCCAGACATCATGGCGATCATCGATGCCGACGCGCATGTCGTAGAGAACGAGAAAACCTGGTCCTACGTGGCCAGCTCCGAGAAGGAGCTCATGCCCGTGCTGGTGACCATTCCCGGCAAGACCGGGCGGGACAGCACGATGTGGGCTATCGACGGCCGGTTGGTGAGCACCGGCCCAGTGTCGGAGACCGACGCCGTCAAGGCGGATCGGGAGCTGGACGACGTGCCTGCCCGTGTGAAGCAGATGGATCAGCTCGGGACGGACGTCCAAGTGCTGTTCCCCACCTTCTTCCTGCGGCCGATCACCGAGCGGCCCGAGGTCGACCTGGCGCTGTGCCGCGGCTACAACCGCTGGCTGGCGGAGCGCTGCGACCAGGCGCCCGACCGTCTGCGCTGGGCGGTGCTGCCGCCCACGACGGACATCCCGGCGGCCATCGAGGAGCTGCGCTTCGGCAAGCAGCATGGCGCCTGCGCGGTCTTCTTCCGGGGCATCGAGGGCAACCGTCTGCCGGGCGATCCGTACTTTTACCCGCTGTACGAAGAGGCCATTCGCCTCAACCTGCCGATCTGCGTCCACGCGGCCAGCGGCAACTTCTACATGCACGACGTGTTCCCCAACGACATCGGGCTGTGGCGCTTCAAGCTGCCCGGCATCGCCGCGTTCCACAACATCCTCACCACCAAGTTGATGGAGCGCTTTCCCCAGCTTCGCTTCGGATTCGTTGAGCTGAGCGCCCAATGGGTGCCGTACGCGCTGCACGATTTTGTGCGCCGCATGGAGAAGCGCGGCCTGCAGCTCGACCGCACCGCCCTGATGGCCGAGAACCGCATCTACGTCGCCTGCCAGACCGACGACGACATCGCCTACGTCCTCAAATACGCGGGGCCGGGCAACCTCATGGCCGGCACGGACTATGGCCACGCCGACACGTCCAGCGAGATGGAGGCGCTCAAGCGCCTGCGCTACCGCGAAGACGTGGCCGCGGAGGATATGGACAAGATCCTCGACGCCAACCCACGGGCGCTGTATGCGCTCTAATCGCTAAGGCCCCTGCACCGTCACCCGGATCTCGCGGCCGCCGACCGCCAGGTCGGGGCAGGCGCTCATGGCCACGATGCAGTCCATCAGGGCCAGCAGGCCAAAGCGCGCCGGCTCCTTCGGCCGAAGCTTCGAGCGCCGCATGGCGCCGGTCTGGCAGTCTATCTCCATGTGCTGCCAGAGGTTGATGGGCGCGGGAATGTCGGCAGGCGCAACGCCATACGGCTCCAGGGCGGCGATGAGGTTCTCGAAGCAACCGTGGTCCGGGAAGTCGTCCGCGCTGACGGTGCCGTCGCGCAAGTAGTAGGCGGCTGAGCGCTTCGGATCGCGCAGCGACCACAGCCAGCGCTCGCGGCTGCACATGCCGTACTGGAGGTCGTGGTGGCCCTCGGTGAACGTGTCCTCAACGATGCGCAGCATGTCGCGGTTGAGCTTGCTGATGAGGACGTCGCCGGTGGTGACGAAAATCTTGCCCAGGTTGGCCTTGGTGCGCGCCTGATCGAAGCGATGTGTCACATCGTGCAGGTCCACGGCCACCAGGTCCACGATTGTCTGGCCGTGGACCGTCAGCGTCTGGCCTTCGCGGACCTCGAAGGCCGCTCCGGAGTTCGCCGGCACGACGACGTCGACGGGCATGGTCACTTCAAGGAATCGACGATGGAGTTGTCGATGGCCTTGGCGGGATCGAACGTCGCCGCGGCGGGGTTGGACGAGTACTTCAGCACGGCGGCCACGTCCGAGGTCTTGACCGGACCCAGCTGGAAATAGGGCGTAAACGCCGCGTAGGCTTCGTCCAGAGTGGGGCCGGGTTCCGTTTTGGTGTACTTGCCGACGATGGACTTCGTACCCTCGGCGTTGCTTTTGACGTAGTCAATCGCCTCGCGGAAGGCCCGCAGCAACGCCACGTACGTCTCGCGCTTCTGTACGAGGGTCGATCGCTTGACAGCCAGCACCTCATGCAAGCCGGCAATCCCCTCGTTGCCCGTGTTGGCCAGCTCCTTGTAGCCGGCGCCCTTGGCTTTGAGGGTTGAGGGTGCCGACATGATGCCGGCCACCGCCTGGTTCGACTTCATGGCCGCCAGGATCGTCGCCGCATCCGGCGAGAACAGGTATTTCACGTCGCTCGCGGGGTTCAGGCCGTGCTTTTCGAGCAGCCCCCGCAGCGGGCCGTCCGGCGCCGAGCCTGGCGGCGTATCGCCGATGACCTTGCCTTTCAGTGCCTCCACGCTGGCAGTACTGGCATCGGAGTACAGCGAGAACACGGGCGACGTCACAACGTTCGCGATGAGAACCACATCGCCCCCGCTGATGATGATGTTCAGCGCGCTGGGAGTCGGTGACAGATCGATCTCGCCGGAGATGAGTGCGGGCGCCACAAGAGTGGTGTCCATGTAGCTGGTAGTGGCGTCGAAGCCGTACTTGCGGAAGATGCCCCGATCCACGCCGACCCAGACGGGCGCGTAGACCCCGCTGGGCGAGGTGTAAGGGATATTCAGCCTGGTGAGCCGGCCGCCGGCTTAGCGGGAGCCGCGGCAGCGCTGGAGGGATTCGCGGCAGGCGACGCGGGAGCCGCGCCGCCGCAGCTCGCGGCGAACACGCTGATGCCGAGCACACCCGGCAGGTACTTCAAGAAGGCCATTGGTCGCTTCTCCTGGGACGTATTGACGGCCACTGTATCACCCCGGGCTGGCCGTAGGCGCTTAAGGATGGGTTCCCTCGATCCTCCCTCTCCCGCCGCGGCGGGAGAGGGAGGATCGAGGGAGGCGCTGGCACTTGGGGCAGAAATGGGCGCCGCGGCCGGCGACGACGATCTTGGCGATGGGCGTGCCGCACACGAGGCAGGGCTGGCCGGTGCGGCCATACACACGCAGATGGACGTGGTGATAGCCCTTCTGGCCGGCGGGATCGCGGTAGTCGTCGATGCTTGAGCCGCGGTTGGTGATGGACTCCTCCAACACGTCGATGATCGCCTGGTGCAGCGTAGCCACGTCCTTCGGCTTGAGCGTGCTGCTGGATCGCAGCGGGTGCAGGCCGGAGCGGAACAGCGCCTCGTCGACGTAGATGTTGCCCAGGCCGGCCAGGAAGCCCTGGTTCATGAGCAGCGGCTTGATGCGGCCTTTGCGGCGCCGTACCAACGCTTGGAAGGCCTTGGCTGTGAACGCCTCTGCCAGGGGTTCAGGCCCCAGCTCGGCGATCTTGGGGAAATCCTGCAGGTGCTCGGCTTCCACCAGGTACATGCGGCCGAACTTGCGAATGTCCACGAAGCGCAGCTGCATGCCGCGATCCAGGTGCAGGAGGACACGAGTGTAAGGGTTGGGCGGCTCGCTGGCGGGCAGGTACAAGAGCTGGCCGGTCATCTTGAGGTGGACCAGCAGGGTGGCGTTCTCGGATAGGCGGATGACCACGTACTTGGCGCGCCTAGCAGTGCCTTCGATACGCCGGTTGCGGATGAACTCCAGGAATTCCGGGACACTTGGGTAGCCGACTTCCCGCTCCCAGAACACCTCCGCCCGCTCGATGCAATGTCCGACAATCTTGGTCCGCAGATCGCGGCTGATGGTCTCGACTTCCGGGAGCTCAGGCACGCGACGTTGAGGGCAAAGGGCATAGGGCAAAGGGCATAGGGCGAGGGGCAGAGCTCATGCGGTCGCCAGCTCCTCTTTGCCCTTTACACTATCCACTTTGCCCTCTACGCTAGCGATTTCTCCCCAAGTACGCCCGACCTTGACCTCGACCGTCAGGGGCACGACCAGCTGGAGTGCGCCCTGCATGGTCTCGCGCACGAGGTGGGACATCAGGTCCATCTCCTCCGGCGGGACCTCGAACACCAGCTCGTCGTGGACCTGGAGGATCATGCGGCTGCGGACGCCGCGCTCACGCATCTCGGGCAGCAGGTGGATCATGGCCAGCTTGATGATGTCCGCCGCGGTGCCCTGGATAGGCATGTTGATGGCCATCCGCTCGGCCGCCGAGCGGAGCTGGTAATTGGCGGCGTGGATGTCCGGGATGTAGCGCCGCCGGTTCAGCAGCGTGCAGACGTAACCCAGCTCGGCGGCGTCGCGCTTGGTTTCCTGCATGTAGTGCTGGATGCCGGGATAGCTCTCGAAGTAGCCTCTAATGAAGTCACCGGCTTCCTGGCGGCTCATGCCGGTGCCACGCGCCAGACCGAAGTCGCTCAGACCGTAGGCGATGCCGAAGTTGACCATTTTGGCGACGCGGCGCATGTCGGCCGTGACCTCCTGCATCGGGACTTTGAAGACGAAGGCGGCCGTGGAGGCATGAATGTCCTCGAGGCGCTCGAAGGCGCCGATGAGACTGGGATCGTTGGTGACGTGGGCCAGGATGCGCAGCTCGATCTGCGAGTAGTCGGCGGCCAGCAGGTGCCAGGATGGGTCGGCGCACACGAACGCCTCGCGGATGCGCGTGCCCAGCTCGGTGCGGATGGGGATGTTCTGGAGGTTGGGCTCGCTGCTGGACAGGCGCCCCGTAGTCGCGGTGGTCTGGCTGAATGAGGTGTGGACGCGACCGGTTTCGCGGTTGATCAGGCCTGGCAGGGCGTCGACGTAGGTCGACTTGAGCTTGCCGAGCTGGCGCCACTCGAGCACCTTGCCGACTACGGGATGGACGTCGGCCAGCTCCTCCAACACGGAGGCATCGGTCGAATAGCCGGTCTTGGTCCGCTTGCCGCCCTGCATGTGCAGCTCGGTGAACAGCACGTGGCCGAGCTGCTGGGTCGAGCCGATGTTGAACTCGTGGCCGACATCGTCGTAGATGTCGTGCTCCAGCTCGCGGATGCGGGTGTCCAGCTCGCGCGCCAGCTCGCCGAGGAAGCCAGTGTTGACGGCGACGCCATTGAACTCCATCTCGGCCAGCACCGGGATGAGCGGCAGCTCAACCTCCAGGAACAGTTGGTGCAGGGCCTTGTCCTTCAGCTCGCGCTCGAGGATGGGCGCGACCCGGCGGATGGCGTCGGCCTCGCGGCAGGCAGTCTCGGCTACCTGGCTGACCGGCAGGCTGGCCAGCGGCACGGCCTTGGCGCCGCTGCCGGTCAGGTCGGCCAGGCTGGTCAGCTCCTCGTTGAGCTTCTGGAGGGCGACGTCCTTGAGGTTGGGCGTGCGGTTGGTGCTGGCCAGGAAGTAGGCGATGGCGGTGTCGAAAGCGATGCCGCGCAGCTCGATCCCATGCCGCCGCAGCACGAGCAGGTCGAACTTGAGGTCGTGGCCGGTTTTCTGGATGGAGTCGTCCTCGAGGACGTCCTTCAAGGCTTCGAGCGGGGTGGGGTCCTCGGACAGGTCGACGTAGGCGGGCCGGTCGTGAGCGAAGGCGATGCCCAACAGGCGGCATTCCATGGCCCGCGGGTTGGTGGTGACTACGCGCATAGCGAAGCTCCCAGCGGCGCGGAGGTCTTGGGCGATGCCCTGGGCGAGAGCGAGCGCTGTCGCCTGTCCCGCTGGCGGAGGGCTTGGGTGGTCGGTGGCGCGGGCTTCCAGCCCGCGGACGGCCGGGACGGCCATCCTACCCTGGGCTCCCTCAGAGGGAACATCCGCTGCCTCGAACATGCTGGTTTGCCGCGCCACGGGAGCCGACCCATACAACGGGCCCGTTGGCTCCGTCGCCACCAGTGTGGCGCCGGCAGGGCGGGGCAGGCGCGGCACTAGGCTGTTGAACTCCAGCTCGCGGAACAGCTCCACCGCGGCGACGCGATCGTAGTCCGGCCGGCGGCAAGCCTGGAGGTCCAGCGTAATGCCCGGCGCCTCGACGATTGTCGTCAGGTGCTTGCCAAACCGGACCTGCTCTTCGTACTGCTCGAGCAGGTCGTGCTGCTTGCCCTTCAGCTCGGGCAGGTGCTCGTAGATGCCGTCGATCGAGCCATAGCGCGCTACCAGCTCCGAAGCCGTCTTCTCCCCGAAGCCGGGCACCCCGGGGATGTTGTCCGACGGATCCCCCTTCAGCGCCTTGAAGTCGATCATCTGGATGGGTGAGATGCCGAAGCGCTCGCGCACCTTGTCCTCGTCGTAAACCACGATGTCGCTCATGCGCCCGCGCGGCGCGTACACCCGCACCAGGGGCTCGACGAGCTGCAGCGTGTCCAGGTCGCCGGTGACGATGGTGGCCAGCACGCCCTGAGCCGCGCACTGGTGAGCCAAAGTGCCGATGAGGTCGTCCGCTTCGTAACCGTCCAGCTCGAACACCGGCAAGCCCATGATGTTCACCACCTGCCGCACCCGCTGGATCTGGCTCGACAGCTCCGGAGGCATCTTCGGCCGCTGGGCCTTGTACTCCTTGTATTCCTCGTGCCGGAAGGTCGGCTTGGGCCGGTCGAAGGTGCAGGCGATGTACTCCGGCTGCAGCTCCTGGATGGCCTTGAGGACCATCGAGGTGAAGCCGAACACGGCGTTGGTGAGCTCGCCCTTGGTGGTTGACAGCGGGGGCAGCGCATGGAACGCGCGGTAGATCAGCGCGTGCCCATCGATGAGCATCAGCTGCCCGCCGGAACTCACCCCCCAACTATACTTTTGCTACCCATGCCCAAGCGCACCACATATCAGAAGGACGTGCTCGACAACGGCCTCCGCGTCATCACGTCCCAGATGCCCGAAATGCGCTCGGTGACCATCGGCCTGTTCTTGGCCGTCGGGTCGCGCTTCGAGAAGCCCAAAGAGAGCGGCGTGTCGCATTTCATCGAGCACATGCTGTTCAAGGGAACAAGGAAATATCCGACCTCGAAAGAGGTTTCGGGCGCGATCGAAGGCATCGGCGGCGTGCTCAACGCGGCCACCGACAAGGAGCTGACCGTCTACTGGGCCAAAGTCGCCGGCAGCCAGTTCGCGCTGGCGTTCGACGTGCTGGTGGACATGATCCTGGCGCCCAAGTTCGATGCGACCGAGATCGAGAAAGAACGCAAGGTCATCATCGAAGAGCTGGCCATGTACATGGACAGCCCGCACGATTGGGTGCACGTGCTCATCGATGAGGTGATGTGGCCCAACCACCCGCTGGGCTGGGACGTGGGCGGCACCAAACAGAGCGTCAGCGGCATCACGCGGCGCGGCATGATGGGCTACATGGCCCGCGGCTACGGGCCGGAGAACCTGGTAATCAGCGTGGCCGGCGACGTGAAGCACAGCCACGTGCTGGAGGAGGCACGAAAGCGCTTCTCCGGTTGGGAGCGCCGGAGCCTGCCCAGCTGCAAGCCTGCGCCCGGCGCCAACGGCGCCTCAGCCTTGCGAGTTGAGCACAAGAGCACCGAGCAGGCGAACGTATGCATTGCCGGGCCGGCCTTGTCGCGCAATCATCCGGACCGGTTCAAGCTGGCGCTGCTGAACGTGATCTTCGGCGAGGGTATGACCTCGCGGCTGTTCATGGAGATCCGCGAGAAGCTGGGCCTGGCCTACGACGTACACTCGTACATCAACCACTTTGCCGACGCGGGCGCGCTGGTGGTCTACGCCGGCGTTGATCCGTCTAAGCTGGACAAGACCATCAGCGCCATCATCGGCGAGATCGACCGCCTGCGGCAGGAGCCGGTGTTGGCGGAAGAGCTGCACCACGCCCGCGAGTACTACAAAGGACGCATGGTGCTGCGCCTGGAGGATACGCGCGCGGTCGCCGGCTGGCACGGCGGCCAGGAGCTGCTGAACGACAAGATCATGCAGGTCGACGACGTGATCGCGATCATTGACCGCATTACGCCGGCAGAGCTGCACGAGATGGCGCAGATGATCTTCACCCAGGACTGGCTGCACCTGGCCGCCGTGGGGCCATTCAAGAGCGCGAGCCGCTTCCAGAAGCTGCTGCGCTTCTCCTGAAGGCTGATTGATGGCGAGCCTACCCCTGCCGGTTGCCCGCCAGATGGTGGCCGACCGCCTGGCTGAAGGCGACGCCGGCGGCGCCCTAGCGCTGGCCCGCCAAATCCTCGACCGTTTCCCGCGCGACGGCCAGACGTTGCTGCTCGCTGGTCGAGCGAAGCTTGCTCGCGGCGACGTGGAGGGTGCTCGCAGCGAGCTGGAACGGGCGGCGCAGGCCTTTCCCGACTCGCGCGAGATCTGCGGCGAGCTGGCCGCCCGCGGCTCCGAACAGGCTGCTTCTCTTCAGGCTGAGCTGCCCCCGCTGCCTTCCGCAAATGGCGATCGGCCGGCGATCTCGTCCGTGGCTTTGGGCCATCTGTACCTGCGGCAGCTCTTGCTCACGCACTGCACAGCCCAGCTCGAGCCGCTGTGGCGCGCCGACTCCACACGCTTGGACGTTGGCCTGGCCTTGGCGGAGGCACACTGGCGCCTGGGCGAGACTTCCGCCGCGGAGGACGCGTGCCGCACGCTGCTTTGGGCCGCGCCCGACTGTCTCAAAGCCAACCTGATCCTGGCCCAACAGCTATGGTCGGCTGACAGGCGGGATGAGGCCGGCGCTCTGATTTCGGCCGCTGAGGCAGTCGATCCAGAGAACGGCGTGGCCGAGGAGCTGTATGACTGGCTGGTGGTGCGGGACCCTTCGCTGGCGCCCCTGCGGAGGCGCGAGGTCAGCCTCGATCTGGCCGAATCGGCAGCGGAGCCGGTAGCGCCGGAGCAAACACCGCCCGTCGAAGAAGAGCCCGTTCACGAAGAGCTGACAGGTATCGAAGACTTGCTGAGCGGCATCCCGGCGCTGCTGGAGCCAATCCCCGAACCGAAGCCGTTCTGGGAACGCTGGCGGTCGCTCGATCTGCCGTCCCCGGAGGTGGAGCCTTTACCGCCCGCCATTGAAGATCGAGCCGACGTCCAGACAGCGTCGCCGCTCGCAGCCTCGGCCGGAGAGGCCCCGCCTGAGCCGCCAACCGAATCGTTCGCCGCTCGAGCGCCTGAAGCTGAGCGCGTCGACGCAAGTCCCGAGCCCGAGCCCTGGGCTGCATCGTCTACCCCGGAGCCAGTGGCGGTTGAAGCGCACCCCGAACCGCCGGCTGCACCGCCTGGGCCTGAACCAGTCGTTGCCGAGGCGCACCCGGAGCCCGAGCCAGGGGCTGGCGAGGTACGGACCGAACCTGACCTGTCACAAGCGAGCCCGGAGCCGGCGCTGACCCTGGCGGAGCGCGCGCCTGCGCCGGTCTTGCGTTGGGTGGAGGTCTCGGCCCGCGGCCAAGTCCTCGACCTCCAGCCGCCTGCTGGCGAGGCGCTGGTCGCTGCTTGGATCGATTTCTGCGGCCAAATGGGCGAGCGCTTGACGCTGGGAGCGCTCCGTGCCTCCAGCATCGAGTCCCCGCACGCAGCGGTCCAACTCTTGCACGAACAGGGCGCCGCCATTGTGGCGCTGGCGTCGAGTGGCGCCAACTTGGGCCTGGTGCGGTCGAGCCTGCGCCGGAGCAAGCAATCATCCGAGGAGCCCAACCCAAGCTGATGGAACGAACCCTCATCATCGTCAAGCCGGACGCCATGCAGCGCGGCCTGGCTGGCGAGGTCATTGCCCGCCTGGAGCGCCGCGGGCTCAAGATCGTCGGTCTCAAGCTGATGCGCATCGACAACGCGCTGGCAAACCGCCATTACGGCGAGCACCAGGGCAAGCCCTTCTTCAACGGCCTGGTCAGCTTCATCACCTCCAGCCCGGTCGTGGTTGGGGTCCTGGAAGGGACGAATGCCGTTCAGGCCGTGCGCAGCACCATGGGACCAACGAATCCGACGGCCGCAGGCCCTGGCACGATCCGTGGGGACCTAGCCCTGGAGCTTGGTCGAAACATAGTTCACGGATCGGATTCGCCTGAGAGCGCGGCGCGGGAGATTAGCCTGTTCTTCAAACCCGACGAGCTGCTCGACTACGAGCGCAACGTCGACCCCTGGATTTTCGAGT
>DAIUFO010000013.1:0-11894 GCA_036844545.1 Chloroflexota bacterium | reverse complement strand
CTTAGCGGGTGAAGGTCGGCACCGCGTCGCCGACCAGAAGAGCGCGGAACTCGTTCTCCTTGGCCTCCCGGATGAGCGCGTAGACCTTGTCGCCGCGGGCCAGCTCGGTGTCGGCCGAAGGGGTCACCGTCTCGTCGCCTCGGAGGACAACCGAGATGTGCATGTCCCGGTCCAGGCCAATGTCGCGCAGGCGCTTGCCGATGACCGGAGATTGATCGGGGATCTCGACCTCGACAATCTCCATGCCGGCTTGCTTGAGGCTGATGAGGTTGACCATGGCATGGTGGGGAATCTCCTGCTCGATGAGCGCCAGCAGCATGCTGGTCGCGCTCACCGTCACGTCGATGCCCAGCCGGCCGAAAATAGCCTGGTTCTTCGGATTGTTGACGCGGGCGATAGTGCGCGGCACCGCGAACTTGACCTTGGCCATCTGGCAGCTCACGAGGTTGTCTTCGTCGTCCCCTGTCACGGCGACGAAGGCATCGGCCCGCTCGGTGCCGATTTCGGCCAGGAAGGATGCTTCACAGCCATCGCCGCGGATGGCGACGCTCTCGCCCAGCTCGTCGGCCAGCTCGGCGGCCCGGCCCTTCTCCTTTTCGCTGAGAACCACCTCATAGCCCTCGGCCAAGAGGCTCTTCGTCAGGTAATAGCCGACTTTGCCGCCCCCGACTACCACGATGTACATCGCTAGCTCTCCAGCATGTCGCGGATGGCATTGGCGCCCATGACGGTGGGGCAGACCGTCTGCAGTCCCAGCTCCCTGTAAGACTGCTCGCGGATGGGGTCGTAGATGCGCGTGATCACCTTGGGCACGCTGAACATGGTCTGCACCACTTGGCTGGCCATGATGTTCCGGTTGTCCCCCTCGGTGGTGGCGCAGAAGGCGTCCGCCTGCTCGATGCCGGCCCGTCTGAGCACGTCTTCGTCGACGCCTTCCCCAACGAGGGTCTTGCCCTTGAAGCCTTCGCCGAGACGCCGAAAGGCTTCGCTGTTGCGGTCGACCACGGTGACGTCGTGGCCATTGGAGTCCATCATGGTCGCGAGGGTCGAGCCCACCCGGCCGCACCCGAGAATGACCAACTTCATGTTCGTTTCGGATTATAGGGCGGCGCGGCAGGCTGGCGGCGAGTCGGCGGCCTCTAGTGCAGGACGAACGACAGGCCGATAATGATGGCCAGCATCAGGCCGGCGATGATGCCCACGTTGCGGAGGTCGTGGCGGAGATAGATGACGTCGAGCCGGGCCAGCTCCGCGGCGCGTGCCGCCAGGGCCATGCGAGTGGCGCTCATCGGCGCCTGCCGCGCAACCCGCCCGGTCGTCGCGTCGCGGCCGACAGCCGCTGCCGGCACACTCGTTGCCGGCGCGTCGGGGCTGCTGGCGCACCGGCAGCGCCGGCCGGCGCTGCTTGCGCCTTACCGGCTGGCGGGCAGGCAAGAGCCAGGCTCCTGAATGGTCATGGGTGTTCCGAAGTATAGTCCGCCTCTCCCAGGGGGAGAGGGAGGCATGTACCCTTAAACCCGCGGGCCCGTAGCTCAGCGGTTAGAGCAGGGGACTCATAATCTTCGGCAGCTTGCTGCACACCTACCGAAAATTGAGCTCAATTGGGCCCAAAATCGTCAGCTGGGAGGCGGCCAAACAACCATCTCGACAACAACGACCCCATTTGCCTCGCAGGGGATTAATAGCGCGTGCGTCAACATCTCCCGAATGCTCCGCTGAACCCCGCCAAGGCCCGCGGTGATCCGTCATTCGCCGCTCAAACTGTTGTCACTTTTGATGCGGTCGACTGACAACACTCTGACATCAATCACCGTTACCATCTAAGAGCGACCCGGGCCTATAGCTCAGCGGTTAGAGCGGCGGTCTCATAAACCGTTGGTCCTCGGTTCGAATCCGAGTAGGCCCACCACACTCCGGAACGTGGCTTCGGCAAAAGCTCATCGCTTTGCCGCTACAAGGTCTGATGTTTGTTACCCGCCCAGTGGGGGCAGGGTGCACCGCTCACAGATGACCGTAGCGCTGGCGGACAGTGCCTCCCGCGTGCTCTTCACGTCTTCGACGATCCCCTGCTCCGTTGGCTCGGGGCCCCCAGCTTCCCGTGCAGCATGAGCGGCACGCTGCGAGAACGCCGCGGCTTTCTCTTCGGCCCTGACGCGTTCGAGCTTCTCAAAATCCTCAAGGCTGACCAGTGCAGCGAACGCTTGGCCCTGCTTTTCCAAGATGAACGGCTCGCCGGTGTATCGCACGCGATCGGTGATGTCGGCAAAGTGGGCCCGCATTTCTCGGGCCGAGACACGCTTCGTCATGTGGCCTTACGTCTCTCAATATGCAGCGCCGCGTGCAATGCGTCAACCGCTACCCGCTGTGAATGCGTTCGCAACGATTCGTGGGATCCTACTTTTAGTCTTTGCGATATAATAAAAAGCGAAAGTGGTCACGGCAAGGACTCTCAAGCTGGCTCAGCGTACGGCCGACAATCTCCGGCAACGGGGCGAGGTCGCGGAAGCAAAGGCCATAGAAACACTCGTGAAGGCGGTGGGCGATGATCAATTGCCCTCGCTCGATCTGCTAACGACAAGCCAAGCTGGCGACCTGCTTGGGGTGACCGGTCAGACAATCAAGAATTGGGTTCGCCAGGGGCGGCTGCCCGCATATCGGGTGGCCACGCGAATCATGGTCTCGAAAGATGCCGTATCGGACTATGTACGCCGGGCTGGAAGTTCTCTCGATATGGAGGACATCAGCGACGCGCAGGCCGCCCGCTTGGTGGCACAGGGCCGCGCAAGGTCGTGAGCGCAGACGACGCTCCGGCGTTGCCGGATGCGCCTCTTGCGGTCCTGGATACATCCGTCCTGTTGAGCAGCCATCGACATTGGCTCTGGTTGCTCGCCCACCTCGGCCACTACCGGGGCGTATGGAGCACGTTCATCGTCGGCGAGTTGGTTCGCATACGTGTTGAGCACAGCATTCGCCTTCGGGTGCCTCGCGCGATTTACCGGCAACGAATCAATCAGCTGATCCATTTGCTTTCAGACGTTCTGCTCGTCGCGGACTACCGTTCAGCAATGGCGTCAGGACTACTGAAGGATCCAGATGACGAGCCGGTCCTCGCGACAGCCCTTGCCGCTCACGCCGAGATCATCGTGTCCCTCAATACGCGCGACTTTCCCGCCGGGCGTGAAGCCGCTGGTGTGCGTTTCCTCACTCCGCAGGAATTCCTTGCCTTCCTGGAATCGAACGAAGCTGGGGACCAGGCTCGCACCAGCGCTGCAGATGCAGGCCGGCAAGTTCCGTGAGGTCTAAAGGGAAGGGACTCCTCGTTAGCGGGAACTCATGTGCGAAAGGCCCGTGGCGGCAGCGTAGGCTTCGGCGAAGTGGTCAAATCGCAACGTGTCGCCCAGCGCCCGGTTGTCCTTGTAATACCCGACGCAAAAGTGGCCGATATGTTCATCGATGGCTAGCTCTTTCCCGCCAACGGTGATTGCATAATGCTGCTGACTGGCGCGAATCCAACCGTCTTTCAAGAGCTTCTCTTCGAGCTGTCTGTCCCTAATATTCTTGCCCAGTGGCGGCCAGTTGATCATGGGCGGTAGGGTATCAAATTTGACGAAAGGGCCGCGCTCGATCTCCCCACGACGCCACCAGTTCAATGGATGGAACATAGCCACGTGCATGAAAAATGTTCCGTCGGAGTTGATAGTTCAGTTGGGCAATATCACATCGGTGAAGTCCACCAGCATCTTTCGTGGTCACCTCGCACAGTAGGGCCATGTCGTTCATACAGCCGAGGACGCTTCGGTCGGCCGTCTTGGCGAGCGCGATAGGCTCTTGCCCGAGCTCTCCGAACGTACGCATCGAGAACCCCTCGGCGCCTAACTCGTGCTCCATCAGGTCGACGACGAATCGGCCGATGTTCCGGATGTCCGCGACAGACACGTCGGGGGCGAGAGCGGAGAACAGTGTGCCAGCATGCGTGATGAGCATGCACTTACGCCGGTCGATCGACAACACATTCGCGTACCAGTCATTCTCGTCTCGGTCCTCTGTGGTTAGCGAGCGCCGGGCTGCAGGATCGAGAAGAGCCAGCACCTTTTCAGTGCAGCGAATGACCACGTGGTTGATCGTACTTACCGGGTTCGCCACGAATCGAGGTTGTCTCCTGTCCTTCTCGTGAGTATCAGGCGACCGACGAGTCTAACGTCCCATTCGCCCAGCTTGATGTTGACGCCGACAGCCAGCTTGGTTGCCAGCACCAAAAACTACAACGATGCCGACAACAACCGGGGCATTTCCCAACGGATCAGTGCGGGGACTGGCGGGGGTCAGCGGAGCTCAAAACTGGCGGTTAAAGCGGCCAGGCGCGATCTCATAATCTCCGTCAGCTTGCTAAGCAATTTTGACGAAATCGAGCTCAAACACAGCCTCAGAATCGCCATTTTACAAGCGCTGGACAACCATTTTGACAACAGCCAGATGGCTCCCTTGCCAGGGATTCCAAGTTCACGCTTGGATGCCACAGTGGCTTTGCTGCTGAGCTCCGCCAAGCCCCGCCGGAACTCGCTCAGCACCGCAGCGGTTGTTGTTGCCTGATTCCCTGCGCGCGCGGCCAAGAACAGCTGCGTGACATCAACGTGACAGCAATCCTCGTTAGTATGTAGCGGGACGGCCAGGTCGTCCTCACGGGCCTATAGCTCAGCGGTTAGAGCGGCGGTCTCATAAACCGTTGGTCCTCGGTTCGAATCCGAGTAGGCCCACTCTAGTCTGAGGCGACGGCCTCTCGCGCTCGTCGACTGGCGGAACCCATCAGCGTTACAGCCGGGGATCAATTGGCTCGCTCTCCAGAGCAAGCACTCCAAAGACGCATTCGTGAACTCGGCGCAGCGGTTCTGCTCGCGCAAAACGCTCCAGCGCTTCGATCCCCAGCGCGAACTCGCGTAAGGCCAGGGAGCGTTTGCCCCCTACCTGGCGAGAGCGCAGGCGTTCGAGGTTCCGCGGGCTGTCGTATTCCGGCCCATAGATGATCCGCAGATACTCCGCCCCGCGGCACTTCACGGCGGGCTGCACCAGGCCGCGTTTGCCCCGCGCGATGAAGCTCAACGGCTTCACGACGATGCCCTCGCCGCCAGCGGAGGTGAGCTCCCGCCACCACGAGACAGCATCGGCCTCGCTGTCAATATCTTCCAAATCGACCGTGCGAGATGGGGTGGCCACGAACAGCGGGTCGGCCGCCGCGAGCCTGGCCAGCATCTGCATATGCCAGCCGTGGTCGCGATCGCTATGGACAGCTCCGTCGCTCGCCAGCAGATGAAAGGGGGCCAGCTTCACGCCCTCCAGCCCGTCGACCTCCCAGCAGTAATGGCCGTACGCCTCGACATGTCGGGCTGCCTGACTTCGGCGCACTCGAAAGCGTTCAAGTACATCAGCGAGATCTCCAGTCCGCTCATTCGTCTGCTCCAACATGTCAATTGCCGCTGACACGCCGGCTGCGGCGGCGGATCCGGCAGGCGCATACTGCTGACGCAACAGCTCGGAGGCCTTAAGCGACCATGGCATCAGCTCGCAGTCGAGGCACAGCCAGTCGGTATTCAGCTCCTCCCACATGCCGGCTGCTCCCATCGCGTCAACCACTCTCGCCAGAAAGGCGGCTTCAACGGCCGGAGCGCCATCGAAGAACCGGCGTCCAGTACGCGTATAACAGCAGCCAAGTCCTTCGCCCTCCACGCCAAAGCGGTGGCGGGCCGTCTCCTCATCACGACAGACGACGATGACGGCCCGTGAGCCCATGTGCTTCTCCTCGCAGATGAGCTCGCGTATCCCCTGCGAGCGGAAGTACGCGAAGGCCTCGGTTGGGTACTCGAGGAATCCCGGCTCGGCGGTCGCGTCCGGTGGCGCCATCGTCGGCGGCAGGTAGATCAGCCATTTGGGATTAACCGCGAAGCGGCTCATCACTTCCAAAGCCGCACCCGCATTCTCCTCGCGGATGGTGACGTTGCCGTGCAGACGCGTCGAGATGATCCGTTTGCCCAGCACGTCTTCGATGTCGAGCAAGTCATCGTGAGCTTGCTGCGCCGTCAAGCCAACGGTGGGCGCTGGCAAGCCGAGCGGACGTGCCGGCTCGTAGTACACGCGCGCCGCGGGCACGGAGACCAGCTCGCGCTCCGGGTAGCGCAAGGCCGTCAAGCTGCCGCCGAAGACGCAGCCGGTGTCCACGTTGATGGTGCCGTTCAGCCACTCGGGCGAGAGCACAGGTGTGTGGCCATACACGACCATGGACCGGCCACGATATTCGGCAGCCCAGTTGTAGCGGACGGGTAGACCGTACTCATCGGTCTCCCCTGTCGTTTCGCCGTACAGCGCAAAATTCCGAACACGGTTGGACGCCCGGCCCTGAAATTCCTGGCGCATGCCTGCGTGAGCCACCACCAGCTTGCCGCTATCCAGCACATAGTGGCTGACCAGCGACTCGAAGAACTGGACGATGTCTTTGGACGCGTGATCCCGTTCCGCTTCATCTAACCCTTCGATCTCTGCGAGGCTTGTCTCCAGCCCGTGGGACACCTGTACGTCGCGCCCTTGAAGCTTGCGCGACAGCTTGCGATCGTGATTGCCGGGCACGCACAGGGCCGTCCCGGCCTCGACCATGGCCTTGACCAGCCAGATGGTGTCCAAGGTCCTCGGGCCCCGGTCGACGATGTCACCTAAGAACACCGCCTTTCGTCCCGCCGCATGGCGATAGGCCGGCAAGCCGTCTCGCTCGTAGCCAAGCGTCTCCAGCAGCTGCTCCAGCTCGTCACAGCAGCCGTGTATGTCACCAATGATGTCGAATGGGCCGTGCTCGTCGAGACGCAGCGTCCGGGACGGCTCGCGCTTGATCACGGCAGTCTCGACCTCTTCGGGCGAGGACAGGACGCTGACGTAGCGGAAGCCTTCGCGCCCGAGCCCCTTCAGCGACCGGCGCAGCTGCTGGACGTGCTGACGCACTACGTGGGGACCAAACTGCCGATCGACCCGTGTCTTGTTGCGCTCCACGCAGACCTCCTCGGAGACGTTGAGGACGATGGCGGCGGCCGGACAATCATGCTCACGGGCGAGCGCGAGCAGCGGTTTGCGGGCTTCGGGCTGCACGTTGGTGGCATCAATGACCGTCAGCTTGCCCGCCGCCAGCCGCTTGGCGGCGATGAAATGCAGCACGTCGAAGGCGTCCTTGGTGGCGGCCTGGGCGTTCTCATCATCGCTGACCAGGGCGCGGCAGAAGTCCGAGGACAGCACCTCAGTCGACTTGAAGGCACGGCGAGCAAACGTCGACTTACCAGAACCCGACGGGCCGATGAGCACCACCAGGCTGAGCTCTGGCACGGTCACCGTTTTCGGCTCGGTTACCTCACTCATGGCTGAACACTGCCATCTGCGTTGGCGCCCCGACCTCAGGGTCTTCCAGACCAACCGGAGAGAATCTCACGGCATAGCCGAACCGCTGGCCGACGCCGTCGGACCAGGCCTGAAACTGTTCACGCGTCCACTCGAAACGGTGGTCGCGATGACGCAACCGGCCCGCCGGCAGGGTTGGAAATCGTGGGTTGTATTCGACGTTTGGTGTCGTCAGCACGACAGTCTTCGGCCGCGCGACTTCAAAGAGTGCTCGCTCGAAGCTCGCCAGCCGCGGAGGATCAAGGTGTTCGACGACCTCGACGGCGCAGGCGGCGTCATAACCAGCCGTCCGCCGATCTTTGTACGTCAGGGAGCCGTGCAGCAGCGTAATGCGCTGCCGCTGCCGATCCGGCAGGGTGTCCAGATGCAGCCGGCGTGCGGCGAACTCAAGCGCGCGATGGGACACGTCCAATCCGGGGATCCGAGTCACACCCGGCTCCTTCAGCAGCTCACGCAGGAGGCGTCCTTCGCCGCAGCCGAGATCGATGACGCTCACGGCGCTGGCCTCCCTCAATGCAGCGATGACGGCGGCCAGCCGCTGCTCGTTCAGACTGATCGGCCGCTCGATGGCCTCTTCTTCGGCGAGACGATTTTCGCCTACCTCATCTGGGTCTTCCGCATCATCCTCAACCAGCCGAGACATGGCGTCGCCGACAAGGCGTCGCTTGCGCTGGAGATAGCGGTTGACGATCAGCTCACGCTGTGGATGGCCGCTCAGCCATGGCTCACCGTGGCGCATCAGCTTGGCGACTTCGTCTTCGCCGACCCAGTAGTGCTTCTCGTCGTCCAGCACCGGTACCAAGACGTAAATGTGCGTGAGCAAGTCGCGCAGCCGGATAATCCCGGTTAGGCGGACGGTGAAATACAGGCCGCTGCCCCACTCGGGAAAGCGCTCGTCGAGCGGATGGGCGGTAACCGACACCTGATAGCCAAGCGGGTCGAACAGATTGCGCAGCAACGCTTCGCCACCGCGGCAAGGTACTGGAGTGACGGTCGCTTCCAAGGGGATGGCGGTCTCCGCCAGCTCTGATCGGTCCTTGCTGTGGCCGCCTAGCGCGCTGCCGTAAACCTGGGCGATGGCGACACTGAACAGCGAGGAGGCTGCATATGGACGGTCGTTGACGTACTGCGCCAGCGATGCCGGGCCCTGGCCGGTCGCCTGTCGGTTTCTGACCAGGCCGATCGGGTCGATCTCAACGAGTAGCGCGGCCGTGCAGCGGTCCTCGCCCACCTCGGGATAGAACACGTGGGCCTGGCCGAAGGCGAGGTCGAACACCTGCGAGCGGCTGGGGTTCTTGTGAAGCAGGAACCCCAGATCGGTCGCGGGAGCGTGGGTGGTGGTGATGGTCAGCAGCATTCTGTCGGTCCTCGTTGGCTGGTCGGCTCAAAGGTGGCAGTGACCTCAATGGGGCCGGCAATGTGGCGATTGAACTCAGCCAGTTCCTCAGCCGGAATCCAAAACTCCTCATGAATACGTCCACCCACGGTGTGCACCTCGTAAGCCTCGAGGAAATCAGCCCTGACCGCGAATCGCGTGACGTAGCCGTACTGCCCGTTCTTAGCATTCCAGTCCCGAGCTATCTGCACGGCGTATTCCTCAGTGAGGACGGGATAGAAGATGGGCTGCGATGGCAGTCGGGGTGGGAAGGCGCTGAACCCGGTCTGCTTGATCAGCTCCAGCTCCTTCTCGCCCACTGGCCGGAATAAGGTAATCGTTTCTCTCATGTTCAATCCAACGGGATGAGACCGGGCCTCCGTACAGCAGCCGCCATCCTGAGAAGGCCTGTTTCGTAAGACCTTTGACTCGTTTCCGAGCCAACCAGATGGGCGACGGATTTCAATGAACTTTCAGCTTTCCCTTTTGAGCTCTGATGTACTGAACGTTGAGCTTTCATTTCTGAGCTTTCAGGGTGACTGACTTGCGCTCTACCGTTGAGCTACATCGCTTTTCAGGCAATGGCGGGAATCGAACCCGCAACCTCAAAGTTCCAAGCGTCACAACTGGCTTTTCAAGAGCCTGTTCGCTTTTCGAAACTTCTCTCACTTCGCTGCCGAAGGCCTGGTCAATCTCCTTTCTGCTTAGTACTCGATGGTCACCGTGGCGTTTTTGAGGGACAGCTGACCATCCAGGCTGCCCAGAGCCTCCTGGAACTGCTCGATATCTTCGGCCAGCTCGGCCTCGTTGAGGTTGACGATCAGATCGCGCTCCTTGGCCTTGTCCGGCTCAGCCACAGCGAGGCCACGCTTCTGGGCTTCGGCACGGTTGGCGTCGATGTTGCGCCGCAGCGTGGTCAGAAAGCGCTCCTGGGTCGGAGCCACTTCGCGCCTCCATACCAGCCAGTCCGCGATGGACCGAGTGGTACCGGAAAGCGTGATCGTGTTCTCCTGGTTGGCGTCGAGAATGGCCCTGCGGATCGCGACCTTCAGTTCCTCGAGATCCTTGATGGCCTGGCGCTCGCGGCGAATGGCCTCGAAAGAGCCGCCGTCGCGGTCGAGGGGGTCCTTCAGCTGCTCATTGCGGACCAGATAGGTCGTGATGAATTCACGCTTCTTCTCGATGCGCTTGTCGATGGTCTTGATCTCAGCCGGAGCCTCAGTGATTGTCGTTACAGCCATTGTTGCTTTCCTCTCTTCTCCTTACTTCCTTCCCTCAGCCCTTCACGCACAACACCTGCTTGAGCGTGTGGACGATCTCGACGAGATCTGTCTGCGCTGCCATAACGGCGTCGATGTCCTTGTAGGCCGGCGGGCTTTCGTCGATGACGCTCTGGTCCTTGCGGCACTCGACGCCTTCCGTCGCTTCGCGATGGTCCTTCAGCGTGATGAGCTGGCGGGCTTCTCCGCGTGCCAGGCGCCTGCCTGCCCCGTGCGAGCACGACATGAACGACTCGGGGTTGCCCTTGCCGCGCACGATGTAGGACCTCGTCCCCATGGAACCGGGAATGATGCCCAGGTCACCTACCTGCGCCCTCACGGCACCTTTGCGCGTCACCCACACGGTCTCGCCGAAGTGCGTTTCCAGCGCCATGTAGTTGTGGTGGCACCACACCTCCATGTCGCTGGTGATGCGCAGCTTTGGCAAGAGCCCGCGGATCGCTTCGACCACCGAGCCCATCATCACCTTACGGTTCTGCATCGCGTACTTCTGAGCCCAGGTCACCGCGGCGCAGTACTCACCAAAGCCCGGCGCCTCCGCCGGCAAATAGGCCAGGTCCCTATCAGGCAGATCGATCGATACTTCCTTGCAGTACCTCTCGGCCTGCTTGATGAAGTGCATGCCGATGTCGTTGCCTATGCCGCGACTGCCGGAGTGCAGCAACACCCAAACGCGATCTTGGTCGTCGATGCAGACCTCGATGAAGTGGTTGCCCGAACCGAGCGTGCCTAGCTGGCGCAGCGGTCTCTGCCAGTCCCGCACCGAGAAGCTGGTGTTCCTATCGAGCTCCTCCAGCTCCTCGCCCAGCTCGCGAAAGGCCGTGATGACCCGGCTCGGCACCTTGTCGCCGTGACCTCTTGTGGATTCGAGCGGCACCATCTTTTCGATGGCGGTGCGCATGGTCGCCAAACCGCCTGGCAGATTGCTGGCCGGGAGGTTCAGGCGGACGGCGCCCATGCCACAGCCGATGTCGACACCGACCGCCGCGGGGATGATGGCTCCCCTGGTGGCGACGACCGTGCCAACCGTCGCGCCGCGGCCGTAGTGCACGTCGGGCATCACCGCCACGTGCTTGAAGACGACCGGCAGCGAGGCCGTATTGGACACCTGCCGCACGGCATTGTCCTCGAACTCGACTCCGTCGACCCAGGCCTTCACTGGGACGCTGGCACCATCGAAAGTCAAGACCCTCATGGTTCGTATCTCCTTGGGTTTGAACGCGCGAATCACGAACAATGTCGAAAATCGCGCCGGCGAGCATTTGGGATCGGTCCGCTGAAAGCGGACTAGCGGAGTTAGGGGACTAGCTGAGACGTGTTGCGGACTGGACTAGGTCCGTCCGCGTGGCGCCGGCTTGTGACCCGGACAGCCGCTGGGGTTGGCCGCAGGGCGAACCCTGTTGGTTCGCCTGCTCGTGCCCGACCCGCCCGGTAAAGGAGATCCGATTGAGGTCCGCACGACGATCTGGCCAACGTCGCGGCTGCGCCGCCAGCATCGGCTGGCTGCGTCGCGCCTTGACGTGTTCAGTGGCCATGATCGTCGTTGGTTGCTCCTATCAAACACTTCAGTGGCTGCGTAGGCGCGGCGGTAGCGTCCGACATTGAGCTGGCGAATGATGGCTGCCTCTGCTAAGTCGAGTAACGCGAGCCGCGCGGCCTGCTCCGAAACACCAAACCGATCATGAACACTAGCGACGTCCAGGATTGGTTCGGCGGAGAGAGTATCCAGGATTCGCGCGGCTGTTGATCCACCTCGGGGTTTGGCCCGCTCATACCATCCCCGCTTTGCGGTGGCCAGCTGCTCTGCCAGT
>DAIUFO010000012.1:6741-24537 GCA_036844545.1 Chloroflexota bacterium | reverse complement strand
CTAGCCCACACGAGCAACAGCCATTGTTGTCGATGTTGAGGCGTCAAGCGCCTAGGGGTTTGCTAAGCAGATGTTGGTAGACTGCTAAGCAGATGCCGACAGTAAAGGTGAGCGCAAAGAACCAGATTGCCGTACCCGCGTCAGTGAGGAAGCGGCTCGGCATCAAGCCGGGTGACAGGCTGCGCGTTGAAGTCAGGGGACAAAAGGCCACCCTTGAGCGAGAAGAGCGGACGCAAAGTGCGAGCGTCGTCGACGACTTATTGGCGATAGCGCCAGAGATCTGGCGTGGTATCGACACGCAGGCGTACATAGATGAGCTCCGGAACGAGTGGTCACACCGCGAGCGCTAGATCAGCATCGCCTGGTCGGCCTGGACACCATGGTGTTCGTGTATGCGTTCGAAAGGCACGCGGAATTCGGCCCCGCGTGTGAGGCCATTCTCAGATCGATTGAAGCTGGTGAAGTCGAAGCAGTTATGTCGAGCCTGGTGCTAGGAGAGCTGTTAGTCCGGCCGTTCCGAGAAAACCGACCCGATGTCGTGCACAGGTATTTGGATACGCTCGGGAGACTTCCTCACCTGGAGCAGGTTCCAGCCGATGGCCCAATCTGCCAGCGGGCCGCACAACTTCGGGGGCAAGCACCCGCACTGAGGTTGCCCGACGCAGTGCACATCGCGACGGCGATATCCCGCGGGGCGACGGCTCTAATCAGTAGCGACGCCCGATTACCGGCGATCGCGGGATTGACGATTCTGCGGCCGGGCTAGCTTTCGCGGACGAGCAGGTTGTCGGTGAGGGCTTCGAGGGTGTCGCGGTAGCGGGAGCTGATGCCGGACAGACATTCGCGGGCCTGGTGGTTGACCTGCTCGGCGTAGGCGTAGGCGCGATGGATGGCGGTGCTGCGCTTGACCAGGTCCAAGGCCTCGAGGACGTCCTCTTCGCGGTTGGTTTTGGCCTCCAGGACGGCGACGATGGGCGCTGGGTTGATGCCGTCGTTCAGGGCATAGAGGATGGGCAGCGTGGCCAGGCCCTGGCGTAGGTCGGTGCCGACGGCTTTGCCCAGCTTGGCTTCGTCGGCGGTGACGTCGAGGATGTCGTCCACCACCTGGAAGACGAGGCCGATGTAATGGCCGAACTGGCGGAAGGCTTGCACCTCAGCTTCGGGCCGGCCGCCGAGCAGCGCGCCGCCCTGGCAGGAGGTCGCCAGCAGGGTGGCCGTCTTCAACTCGATGCGCCGGAGGTAGTCGTCGACGCTCACGTCAGCACGGCGTGCCGTCATCAGCTCCCAGGTTTCGCCCTCGCAGACGCTGCCGATGGTCTCGGCGATGAGCGATATCAGCCGGCTGTCGTCGAGCGCGGCCAGCGTGGCGGCTACTTTGGCGAAGAAGAAATCGCCCACCAGCAAGGCGATGTTGTTGCCCCACTTGGCATTCAACGTGGGCTGCCCGCGGCGGAGGGGTGCCTGATCCAGCAGGTCGTCATGCACCAGGCTGGCGGTGTGCGTGAGCTCCACCGTCAAGCCCCAGAGAATCAGCTTCTCCAGTTGGTCCGAGTGGTTGTCGGCGGCCAGCAGCACCAGCGCCGGACGAAGGCGCTTGCCCGCGCTGTTCAGGATGTAGGAGGAGGTCTCCTCCACCAGGTCCACCTTGGAGTTGACAATCGACTGAAAGCGCTGCTCGACAACGCCGAGGTTAGCCCGGATTTCAGCGGGGAATTCGAAGGTGGGCAATGCAACTGAGCGTAGCATGCTGACTACGGCACGGCGTTGTGCGGCGCGTCATGGGGGCGGTGGCGGGCGACGGATTCTTCGCTAGACGATCAGAATGACACGGGGGCCAGCAGGTCGCGCCATTTTTGCCAGTGGGCTTCGGGCATGGGAGTGGGCGCTGGAGCTGGTGGCACGGGCGCCGGCGCATTCACCACAACCACGGGGATGTCACCGGGCTGCACCAGGCCGAGCTCCTCGCGAGCTTGGCGCTCGACAAAGGCGTCGCCGCTGGCCTGGGCCACAGCGCCCTTCAACCGAGTGTTGTCGGCTCGCAGGCGATCGATGTCAGACGTCAAGGCGGCCAGCTGCTGATCGATGCGATGGCTGGCGATGAGCTCGCCGGCGAAGGCGGCAGCAAAGTACAGCGCGACGGTAAGCACCAGCAGCAGCAAAATCTGCATCGGCGATATACGCCGCAGATGGGCGAGACTCGAACGCATCAGCAAGTCAGCACTGATTACCCTAGGCGATCAGGTAAACGGGGTCAAGCATAGGACGTGACGAACGGCCCAGCGTGGCTACACTTTCGGCCGATGGCACACGAAATCGAGCTGGACACACACGAGATCAGCGAGAAACTCGACGGGCTGCGCGAAGAGCAGGAAAGGAACGAGGCATTCAGAAGCTTCATCCAGGTCATCGCGCTGGCCACGGGCCTGATGGCGGTGCTGGCCGCGGTGGGCGCGCAGCAGGGAGCGAGCCTATCGAACGAGGCGCTGCTGCTCAGCAATCAGTCCATCCTGTCCCAGGCCAAGGCCTCCGACACCTGGAACGAGTACCAGGCCGACGGCATCAAGCGGCGCGTATTCGAGACGCAGGCGCTGGTGGCGGCCAGCGACAGCACGCAATCGCAGGCGCTGGCCGCGCAAGCGAAACGCGAAGCCGACAAGCAGCCGGAGCTGATGAAGGAGGCGCAGAAACTCGAATCCGAGCGCGATCAGCAGCGCCACGAGTCCGAGATCAAGAACTCTATCCATGAGACCTTTTCCCGGTCGGTGGGGGCGCTCCAGATCGCCATCGCTTTAGCCTCAATCTCGGCCTTGACGCGACGGCGCGGGCTGTTCTACCTCGGCTCAGGCTTTGGCGCCTTGGGCGCGGCGCTGTTGGGATGGGGCTTCGCGGGAGGCGCCTTGTAGAGTGCCGGTCTACGACTATCGCTGCGGCGACTGCCGCAAGCGATCGAGCCTCTTCTTCCGGTCGTTCAGCGAGGTGACCGAGCCAGTCTGCCCCCATTGCGGCTCAGCCAGCATGGCCAAGCTGCCGTCACGGGTGGCGACCATCCGCTCGGAAGAGGATCGGCTCGAGTCGCTGGCGGACCCCAGCAGCCTGGCGGGCATCGACGAGGACGATCCCAAGAGCGTGGCCGCCTGGGCCCGCAAGATGGGCTCGGAGCTGGGCGAGGACCTCGGCGAAGAGTTCGACGAGATGGTGGACGCTATGGAGCGCGGGGAGGATCCCAGCGCGATGGACGAAGGCGGTGGGGATTTTGGCAGCGGGGACGACGACTTAGGGCTCTAGGAGTTCCCTCACCCTAGCCCTCTCCCGCCGCGGCGGGAGAGGGAACAAAGGTCCCGTGGAATTGCTCGTCGGCTTTGTATGAGGAGCGGACCAGCGGGCCAGAGGCCACGAAGGTGAACCCGAGCGAGCGGGCAGTTTGGCCGAGCTCGGCGAACACGTCGGGGTGGACGTATTCCTTGACCGGCAGATGGCCGCGGGTGGGGGCCAGGTACTGGCCGATGGTCAGACCGTCGCAGCCGACCGCGCGCAGATCCCGCATCACGCGCTGCACGCCTTGGCGCGTCTCGCCCAATCCCAGCATGATGTTGGACTTGGTGGCGACATCGGGCGAGATTTCCTTGCTCATGCGCAGCACGGACAGCGAGCGGTCGTAGAAGCTGCCGGGCCGCACCGTGCGGTACATCTCGGGCACCGTCTCGACGTTGTGGGCAAGGCAGATTGGGCGGGCTTGCAGCAGCGTCTCGATTGAGGCGCGGCTGCCCTTGAAGTCGGGGATGAGGGCTTCCACGTCGGCTCCGGTCCGCTCTCGGACGGCGCGAATGCAGGCGGCGAAATGGCCTGCGCCGCCATCCGCCAGATCGTCGCGGTCGACCGAGGTGATAACCAGGTAGCGCGCGCCCAGGATGGCCGCGGTTTCGGCCACGCCGGCGGGCTCGGCGGGGTTGAGCGAGGCGGGGCGGCCTTTGCCGATGGCGCAGAAGCCGCAACGGCGGGTGCAGACGTCGCCCATGATCAGGACGGTAGCCACACCCCGGTTCCAGCACTCGCCGCGGTTGGGGCAGATGGCCTCCTCGCAGACTGTGTGTAAGCCATGCGAGCGGAGCTGTTGCTCGACCATGTTGAAGGTGGGACCACCGCCCCAGCGGACTTTGAGCCAATCGGGTTTGGGTTGGGAATTGGGAATCGAACCGATGCGGATGGGGGGTTTGCGGATGGCTTCAGCCATGGAGGAGTCCGATCTCGGCTTTGATGGCTTCGATCACTTGGGCCACCTCGGCCAGCTCCTTCTCCCCGGATTGGGTGGGGGAATCGATTAGCCCACGAGGCAGCCGGTGGGAGCCCTTGCTCTGGCTGAAGTCCAGCCACGTTTGAGGTATCTCATCCGGCAGACTAGCGCCGGCCATCTCGGCGAATACGAGCGTCCAGGCGCGAGGCACAGCGCTGAACAGGTCGTAGCCGCCGCCGCCCAGTGCCAGCCAGCGGCCTTGGCAGAGCTCGTGGGCCAGTTCGTGAACCGTGCGGGCGATGTGGGCATAGAAGCCCGAGGTCAGGCGCAGGTGGGCCAGCGGGTCGTCCTGGTAGGCGTCCGCGCCGTTCTGGTTGACAATCACTTCCGGTTTGAAGGCGCGGGCGAGGGCCGGCACGAGGGCGTCGAAAGCTGCTTGGTAGGCGTCATCGCCGGTGCCGGGCGGCAGCGGCACGTTGACCGCGTAGCCTGTGCCCGCCCCGCTGCCGCTCTCTTTGACGAAGCCGGTGCCGGGGAACAAGAAGCGGCCGGATTCGTGGAAGGAGATGGTCAGGACATCGTCGGTATCGTAGAACGCAGCCTGCACGCCGTCGCCGTGGTGGGCGTCGGTGTCCAGGTAGAGCACGCGCGAACCGAACTTGCACCGCAGATGCTCGATGGCGATTGACGCATCGTTGTAAATGCAGAAGCCCGAGGCGTTGCCGCGCATGGCGTGGTGCAGACCGCCGGCAATGGAGAAGGCGTGGTGGTCCGGGCCTTGCATCACGAACTCAGCAGCGTCGATGCTGCCGCCCACAACCTGAGCCGAGGCCTGGTGCATCTCCGGGAAGATGGGATTGTCGCCCGGGCCCAGGCAATACTCGGGCACGCTGGCCCAGCAATCGCCACTGGCGCCGGCCTTTCGGACGGCGGCGATATAGCCGGCCGAGTGGATAAGCCGCAGCTCATCGTCGCTGGCCAGCCGCGGCGGGATCAGCTGCACGTCGGGGCGGTCCAGCAGGCCGTAGGCCCGCATCAGCTCGACCGCCAGCTCGACGCGGACCGGCTGGAGCGGATGCGAGGGTCCGAAGTTGTACTTGATGGGCCCTCCCCAGACAAGAGCCACCTGGTCGGCCACAGTGGAACTATGGCATAGGTGAGTACGGGGTTCCCTCACCCCTACCCTCTCCCGCCGCGGCGGGAGAGGGTAGGGGTGAGGCGGGCGAGGGAGTTGTTGGTATCATCCGCGCCACTATGCCGCTAGTGACGCTTTCGCGCCAGCTGGGCAGCTGGGGGGACGAAATCGGCCAGGATGTCGCCCAGGCATTGGGCGTGAGCCTTGTGGATCGCGAGATCATCGGCCAAGTGGCCCACCGGATGGACGCGCCGGAGCAGGTCATCTCCGACATCGAAGAGAAGAGCCCGACGTTCGCCAAGCGGGTGGCCAACGCGGTGATCCAGGCGTTCGCCGATGGCACTCGCCTGGCGCCGCTGGTGGGCGTGGTGCCCGCGCCGGTCATCCCGGCGCCGGAGGAGCAGGAGCTGGACAGCAACCCACCTGTGTTCACGTTCGACTTGAACGACACGCTGTACCTGAACTTTGTGCGGCAGGTCATCCGGGAGATCGCCGCTAGTGGCAACGCGGTCATCGTCGGCCGGGCGACGCACCTGCTGCTCAAGGACCTGCCCAAAGCGCTGCACGTCCACGTGGTGGCGCCGTGGGAGGTGCGCGTCGAGCGCATCATGAAGGACCGCGGCTGCAGCCGGGAGGAAGCGGAGAAGAGCGGCCGGAACAGCGACCACGCCCGCGAGAGCTACACCAGCCGCTTCTACCAGGCCCGCTGGAGCGATCCCACGCTTTACCATTTAACGGTGAACACCGGCCTCCTCAGCCGCCAACAGGCCTGCGAGCTCATCCTCGACGTCACCCGGCGAATCCAGTAGCCGCGAGCGCTACGTAGAGCACATTGGAGCCGGGGCTGTGACGGGCACGCCGGAGAGGCTCCAGCCGCCCGACGAGGAGCTGATGCATCGGGTAGCTGGAGGCGATAGCGATGCCCTGGCCCAGCTCTTCAGGCGCTATGCCGGCGCGGTGTACTCGCTGGCCTATCGCCTGTTGAATGACCGTGAGGGAGCCGAGGAACTGCTGAACGAGGCCTTTGTGCGAGTGTGGCGGCAAGCGCCTTCCTTCGACGCGCGCCGCGGCAAGTTCTCGACGTGGCTCATGAGCGTCGCCCGCAACCTGGGCATCGACGAGCTGCGGAGCCGGCGTGCACGACCGCGGCGATCGGATCCGCTCACTCCGGATGATCCGGTCCTCGATCCGGTGGACGACAGCGTCGACGTCGAACGCGACGTGTGGCACGCCGAGCGCCGGCGCCTGATCAGGCAGGCCCTGCGTGAGCTGCCGGCGGCGCAGCGCGAGGCGCTGGAGCTGGCCTACTTCGAGGGTCTCACCCAGTCAGAGATTTCGACGCGGCTGGGCGATCCCCTCGGCACGACCAAAACGCGCATCCGCCTCGGACTGCAGAAGCTGCGCGACCTGCTGCTCAGCAGCGAGCTGGGAGCGGAAATCTCGTGACCCACGCCGACGTCCGCGAGCTTATCGCCTCCTACGCGGTAGGCGCCCTGGAGCAGGAGGACACCAGCCTGGTGCAGGAGCACCTGGTGGACTGCGGCTTCTGCGCCAACCTGGCGCGCGAGGCGGGAGAGGTAGCCCACTACCTGCCGTACGCGGCGCCCTCCCGTCCTGTGCCGGAAGGCAGCCTGGAGCGGCTGCTCGCGACGGTGACGCGCGGGGGGTCCGGCTCCGGGCAAACTGCCACGCCGGTCCCGGCGGCAGCGGAAGCCGCGCTTTCGGGCTCGCCAGGCCGGCCTCCCGGCGCGCGCTCGGGGCCTGTCTGGATCGAGGCGCTGGTGAGCCGCTGGCTGGAGCGGTTGAAGACGCCGGTCTTCGCGCCGGTAGCCACAGCAGTGGTACTCCTGCTCGGCCTGGCTGGGTGGAACCTGCTCCTGATGGGCGAGCTCAAGGATGAACGGCGCTTGATGTCGTCGTTCCAAGGCCGCCTAGCACAGCAAACGCACCTGATGGTCATGGTCACCTCGGGCTCGACGGTGACCAAGCCATTGCAGGGCACCCCCCTGGCGCCAAGCGCCCAGATACGCCTGGTGATGGACGGCGAAACGAATGCGGCCATGCTGATGGCCACTCGGCTGCCGCCCGTGCCCGCGGGCCGCGTCTACCAAGTGTGGCTGGGCCGCCAAGGAGCGCGCATGCCCGCGGGACGGCTGGTGGTCGACGAACAGGGCGACGGGGAGTGCACCCTGCAGCTCGATGGCTCCGTCCATTCGTACGATTCGGCGTGGATCACGCTGGAACCGGCTGAAGGCGGACCTATGCCGAACAGTCCCGGGGTGGCCAAAGGGCTGCTGTAGGCCGCTGGCAGACTTCTCATACAATCCCTGCATGTTGCGGCCGCCGGGGCGCCGCGTGGCTGCGTGAGGCGGCGGTAGGAGCAAATGCGGGACTATCGAGCCTGGGCCGCGCTGCTGCGAGCGGTGGTAGGAGGCGTGTGGCTGTTCGAGGCGTACCCGCGGGTGAGCTCCAGCAGCGCCTATCTAAGCACCGGCTTTGCCGCGGCGGTGCAGTCGATGGCCTCGGGAAATCCGTGGCAGTTCTACCGCCAGTTCCTGGAGGGCGTGGTGCTGCCTCACATGGCCGTGTTCGCCTATCTGACACTGGTGGGCAACCTGTTGGTAGGGCTGTGCCTGCTGTTGGGCTTGCTGACGCCGTACAGCGCGGTCATCGCCGTGATCCTGAACGTCAACTACGGGCTGGCGGACGGTTGGATGGACCGTCTGGCGTACCCGCTGAACGGGCTGCTGATCGTGTGCGAGCTGGCGATCATCGCGCTGGCCGCCGGCAAAGTGGCGGGCATCGACGCTATCTTCGGAGCCAGCCCGGCGAGGCGCGGCCGGCGCTACTGAAGCAGGCCCGGAAGGGGCCGCTAGAATCCGTCAGGTGAAGGTAACCCAGGAGCAGCTCGACTTGGTGCTGCCGCGGGTCAGCAAGCCGGCTCGATACACGGGCGGCGAGCTGAACCAGGTGGTCAAGCCCGAGGCAGAGGTGGACCTGCGGCTGGTACTGGCGTTCCCGGACGTGTACGAGGTGGGCAGCTCCAACATGGGCCTGCAGATCCTGTACAACATCGTGAACCTGCGCCCCGGACTGCAGGCCGAGCGCGCCTATTGCCCCTGGCCGGACATGGAGGCCGCCATGCGGGAGAGCGGCATCCCGCTGTACTCGCTCGAGACGCGGAGACCCCTGTCGGAGGCGGACGTTGTGGGCTTCGGGCTGGCCAGCGAGATGAACTACACGGGCATGCTCACCATGCTCGACCTCGGCGGCATCCCGCTGCACTCCGAGCAGCGCGGCGAGGACGACCCGATCGTGATCGCCGGCGGCCACTGCAGCTGCAACCCGGAGCCGGTGGCGGCGTTCGTCGATCTGTTCCTGCTGGGTGAAGGCGAAGAGCTGCTGCTCGACTTCCTGGAGTGCTGGCGCGCCCACCGCTCCCTGGGGCGCGAAGCCATCCTGAAGGCCGCCAGCCAGGTTCCGGGCGTGTACCGGCCGGCCGAGTTCCAGGTGTCCTACAAGGACGACGGCACCGTCCGGGCAATTACGCCCAGCAAGCGCATCGTGCGGCGGAAGGTGGACGACCTGGAATCGATCCCCTATCCGACGGCGCCGGTGGTGCCATTCACCAGCATCGTGCACGATCGGGCGCCCATCGAAATCCAGCGAGGCTGCACCCGCGGCTGCCGCTTCTGCCAGGCGGGCATGATCACCCGTCCGACGCGCGAGCGCTCCAAGGAGACCATCCTGGACATCGCCCGGCAGCTGGCCGCCAACACTGGCTTTGAGGAAATCTCGCTGCTGTCCCTTTCAGCTGGCGACTACAGCGACGCCCGCGGGCTGGTGAAGTCGATGGTTGAGCAGTTCAAGGACAGCAACGTGTCGGTGTCGATGCCGTCGCTGCGGGTGGACTCGTTCACGGTGGACCTGGCCAAGGAGATCGCCCAGGTGCGCAAGACAGGCTTCACCTTCGCGCCTGAGGCCGGCTCGCAGCGGCTGCGCGACGTCATCAACAAGGGTGTCTCCAACGAAGACCTGCTCAAGGCCGTCGAAGGCGCTTTTTCCGAAGGCTGGCAGACCATCAAGCTGTACTACATGATGGGCCTGCCGACCGAAACGGAGGAGGACCTGCAGGAGATGGCCGATGTGGTGCGCAAGGTGGCCGCGATCGGCTTCCGCTACCACGGCCCGAAGGCGAGCGTCCACGTGAGTGTGAGCAGCTTTGTGCCCAAGCCGCACACGCCCTTCCAGTGGGTCGGCCAGGACACGATGGAAACGTACACCGACAAGGTGCGCTTCCTGCAGCAGAACGTCCGCGGGCGGGGGCTGCGGCTGTCGTGGAACGAGCCGAACGAGAGCCTGCTGGAGGGCGCTCTGGCACGCGGCGACCGGCGCCAGGGCGCCGTCATCGAGCGCGCCTGGCAGCTCGGCTGCCGCTTCGACGCCTGGGGCGATCAGTTCAAGTTCTCCCTGTGGGAGCAGGCGTTTGCTGACTGTGGGTTGAGGGCGGAGTTCTACGCCAACCGGCAGCGGGACTTCCTCGAAATTCTGCCGTGGGCGCACATCGACTACGGCGTGAGCGAGGCCTTTCTGCTGGACGAGTGGCACCACGCGCTGGCGGCCGGCTTCACGGAGGACTGCAAGACGGACGGCTGCTCGATCTGCAACGCCTGCGAGCGCGGTGAGGTCGGGTTTGGCGGGGTGTACCCGGTGAAGATTCCAGGGAAGATACCGGTAGCTGTTCGTTAGAGTCATTCGCCATCAAACCGGATGGCGTTGAGATCCTGGTTACTTTTCCGCGATCATCACGAAGCGGGTGGCGACTGGCTGGTCGGCGACACGGGCGTTGGGGAAGCCGGCGCCGGCCAGGAGGACGCGTAGGGTGTTCTGGGTTATAGCGCCGCAGCCGACCAGGGTCTCGTGGAACTGCACGCCGGTGAGGGCCTTGTAGACAGGCTGGTCGCGGTAGGCGCTGGTGGAGTCGGGATAGGGCAGCTCCGAGACGACTAACACGCCGCCGGGTTTGAGGGCGGCGTGGACGCGACGGAGGACGTTGGGCCATTCAGCCGGACCACCGGTCTCGTGCAGGGCCACGTTCATCGTGACCAGGTCGTAGACGTCATGCTCGTCAAGCTGGTTGGCGTCGCCGTGGCGTATTTCGATCCGCGGCTCCGCGGCGACGGCTTCGCGGGCCAGGTGCACCTGGGCTGAGTCGAACTCCAGACCGACGACGTGTGCCTTGGGGAAGTGGCGGGCGTAGTGCAGCGCGGCAAAGCCAGCGCCGGCGCCCACGTCCAGGATGCGTCCGCCGTCTTGCTCGAGCCGGCGCACGAGCGCCGGGACCTGTGGCAGGACCGCGTCGCTGATCGTGACCGCGTCGGGCTTGGTCATGCTTTCCAGGGTCTCGAGCAAGAATGGATCGTGCTCGGCGCGCGGCCAGCTACCGCCCTCCTTCAGATACTTGGGGAAGGCTTTGAAATCCTCATACAGCGCTGCGTAGAATTGCAGGCGGCCGCCTAGGAATTGGGGATCGACAGGAACGAGCAGGAGCTGGCGCATGTGCGGCGCCAGGCGATAACCGTCGCTTTCGTTCCAATCCACCAACTCGAAGGCGTAGGCCGCGCGACACCACACTTGGAGGTATCGCTGGTCCAGGCCGCCGAGCTTGGCGCCCAGGGCGTCCTCGGCGATCGGCCCGTTGTCCGCGATGGCGGCGAATAATCCGGCTTTCAGGCCAACGTCAATGACCCACGTAGCCTGGTAGCCGAGCACATAGCCGAACAGCTTTTGCCACTGATCCTGCTTGCTCGGGTCGATCGTCAGTCTCCAAACGCGTAGAGTAGGCGAGGACAATCTAGCAAAAGGAACAGGCTGGAGGACGACCGATGCCCGTAGCGACTGTACGAGGCGTTCACATCAACTACCAGGTCCTTGGGGAGCATGGCCCGTGGGTCGCGCTTTCCCCCGGTGGCCGGCGCGACATGAGTGGCGTCCTGCCGCTCGCCGAGAAGCTGGCGGCCGCGGGCTACCGTGTGTTGATCCACGACCGGCGCAACTGCGGCGCCTCGGATGTGGTCATCGACGGCCAGGAATCCGAGTACGAGATCTGGGCGGACGACCTCTACGAGCTGCTTTCCCAGCTCGATGCGCTGCCGGCGGTCGTCGGCGGCAGCTCATCGGGCTGCCGGCTGTGGCTGCTGTTCGCGCTGCGGCATCCCGAGGCGGTTCGCGCGCTCCTGTTGTGGCGCGTCACGGGGGGCGAGTTCGCCGCGACGCGATTGGCCCACAACTACTACGGTGAGTTCATCGAGGCCGCGCAGCGGGCCGGCATGCAGGCGGTGTGCGAGACGGAATTCTTCGCCGAGCGCATCGCCAGCAATCCGGCCGTTCGGAGTCAGCTCCTGCGGCTGGAGGCGCCGCGCTTTGTCAGCGTGATGGACAACTGGCGCGGCTACTTCCTTCGAGACGCCGAGCTGCCGGTCATCGGCGCCAGCGAGGAAGCGCTCCGCTCGATCACCGTGCCGGCTTGTGTCGTGCCCGGCAACGATTGGACGCATCCGCGCCAGGTGGGCGAGAACGCCAGCCGGTTGCTGCCCAAAGCCGAGCTGCACCGGCTCATGCCCACGGACGAAGAAGTCGATCTGGCAGTCGAAGCTTGGGATGGGAAGATCGAGGAGCTGGCCGCGATCTTCTTGGAGTTCCTGAGCCGGCTCGCGGTCGCCTCGCCGGCGTAGTGGCCATTAAAGCGGAGCAGACGCGCGGGCCGTTCGATCCCGGCGGGCAGCCGGAGACGCGCAGCGGCAACGCCATGGAGCTGGGCTTCTTCGCCTGGAACCTGGCCTGCGGCATGACGGCATCCAAGGCAGTGCTGAGCGATCCCGAGCGGCTGCGCGACTTCTGGCACTGGGACAACGCCATGCACATGAACCAGATGGCCGAGCGGATCGGCTACGAGTACCAGGTGCCGTTTGCCCGCTGGCGCGGCTACGGCGGGCCAAGCGGCTACAACGACGACTCGCTCGACTTCCTGGCAGCGGCCGCCTGCCTGGCGCCGGTGACGAGCCGGCTGGCGCTGTTCTCGACAGCCCACGTGACCTACAAGTTCCACCCAGTCCACGTGGCCAAGATGGGCGCGACCATCGACTTCGTCTCCAAAGGCCGCTGGGGTCTGAACGTGGTGACCGGCGCCGGCAACGTGCGCGAGAACCGCATCTTCGGGCAGCAGCCGTACGAGCATGACAAGGCCTACGACGTGGCGGACGAGTTCGTGACGCTCATGAAATGGCTGTGGGCCAGCGACGAGCCGATTGACTTCGAGGGCGACTACTACCAGTCGTATGACGCGCTGATCCGGCCCAGACCGGTCCGCCAGCCGCGGCCGGTACTGATGAACGCCGGCAACTCCGCCGTCGGCATGGACTTCGCCTGCCGCCACTGCGACTGGGCATTCGTCACCGGCCGCACGCTGGACGAATACACCCAGATGGCCGGCAGCGTCCATCAGCGCGCAGCTAAATACGGGCGCCAGGTCCGGCCGGCCACGATGTGCTACATCATCATGGCAGAGACCGATCAGGCGGCCAACGACACCGTGAGCTGGGCCCAGGAGGAGGTGGACAAGGAAGCGATCAACGGCTTCATCTTCAACCTGCTGTCAGACCCGAACACATCCTTCGCGCAGCGCTACGGCGACAAGGTTGACCCGACTGACGAATGGAGCGGCATGGGTCGCGACATGTTCCTGAACTACGCCATGGGCCTGGGCGCCTGGAAGCTGTACGGCAGCTACGACACCGTGGCAGAGCGCATCCGCGGCCTCCATGACACCGGCATCGAGAGCATCCTCACCTCCTTCTTCGATCCCGTCCGTGGGTTGCACCAGATGGAGGACGGGGTCATCCCTCGACTGAAGAAGATGGGACTACGGATGTAGAGCCTGGTGGACCTTCTCGGCGGTGATCGGCGTTGAGGTGATACGCGCGCCCACCGCGTCGCGCACGGCATTGGCGATGGCGCCCGCGGTGACGATGAGGGAGTGCTCCGAGATGTTTCGGCCGCCGTAGGGCAAGGGGCCAGGCGCGTCCGGCAGGAAGGACTCCTTGATCTCCGGGATGTCGGCGATGGTCGGAATCTTGTAGTCGCCGAAGTTGGGGTTGGCCACCTTACCCTCTTCCAGAATGACCTCTTCCATCACGCCGAAGCCCAAGCCCTGGATGACGCCGCCCTCCACCTGGCCCTCGGCGGCCATGGGGTTGATGAGCGGCCCGCTGTCGTGGGCGGCGCTGATGTGCAGGACCTTGACCTCGCCGGTCTCAGGATCGACTTCAACCTCGGCCACCTGGGCGATGAAGCACTCCTGTTCGACCTTGCCCTTGCTGTATGCGGCGCGGAACTCAAGCGGCTCGCCTTTGCGGGCGATGGCTTCGCGGGCGGCTTCGGCCAGGGAGACGGCCCCACCCGCCTCCGGCGTTCCCTCACCCTGCCCTCTCCCGTTGCGACGGGCGAGGGTAAACTGGCCGTTCTCCAGCACGATCTCATTCTCCGGCCAGCCGCGGAGCTCGGCGGCCCAGCCGCGCAGCTCGATAACGGCTTTGTCGATGGCGTCCATTACGGCCTTGCCGGTGACGTGCGTGGTGCGGCCGGCGCCGACACCCGGATCGAAGGGCGCCTTGTCGGTATTACCGACCTCGACCCGCACCTCGTCCATGGGGATGCCCAGCATCTCGGCGATGATCTGGCGCTGGATCGTATGCGAGCCCTGGCCGGCGTCGGGCGTGCCGGTCACCAGCGTCACCCGGCCTTCGCCGTCGATCTGGATCAGGACTTCGGACTCGCCGCCGCCGATGTGGCGGTTGCTGATAGCCATGCCCCGCCCGATGTTGGGGCGCGGCTTGGGCCTGCCGTAATTCGAGCCGGCCACAGCCGCCTCCAGCACCTCGCTGGCCCGCAAGTCCGCCCAGGTCTCGCCACCGACTGAACTGTCGCCCTGATGCAGGATGTTGTGGCGGCGAAACTCCAGCGGGTCCATCCCGAGCTTCCTGGCCAACTCGTCGATGTGGCTCTCCAGCGCGAAGTTGACCTGTGGATCGCCAGGGGCGCGCATGAAGCCGCCCGGCACGTGGTTGGTGTAGACGATGAACGACTCCAGCTTGGCGTTGGGGATGCGGTAGGCTCCGCCAAACTTGCGCGCGCCGCCGAGGTCCACCGTCGGCACCGGTTTGTAGCCACCGTAGGCGCCGCTGTCGAAGAGCACGCGCGCCTCATGCGCCACGATGCTGCCGTCGCGCTTGACGCCGGTCTTGAACTGGATGTAGCCGGGATGGCGGGGATTGCCGGCCACGAACTCCTCGGTGTAGGTCATCACCATGCGCACCGGCCGGCCAGTCGCCTTGGCCAGGTAATAGCACAGCGGCGCATCGTTGAGCGAGCCCTTGCCGCCGAACTCGCCGCCCACCCGGGTGTACTCGAACACGACCTGCTCTACGGGAATCTCCAGGGCCTGGGCCAGCCAATCCCGTAAGCCGTAGGGCTGTTTCTGCGCCAGCCACACGTGCACCCGCTCGATCTCGTCGATGGCGACGAGGGCGGCGTTGGGCTCGATGTAGGCCTGGTGCTGCATGGCAGTGGTGTAGCTGCCCTCGACGATCTCGTCGGCCTGGGCGAAGCCGGCGGCCAGGTCGCCACGCTCCATCTTGGTGTAGGCGTGGACATTCTTGATGTCAGGCAGGTTGGGCGGTATGCCGGCGTAACTCTTGAAGTCCGGATGGAGCACCGGCGCCTCGTCAGTCATCGACTTCAGGGGATCGAGCAGCGGCTCCAGCTCTTCGTACTCGACCTCAATGAGGTCGACCGCCGCCTCGGCCACGTCCTGGTCCTCAGCGGCGACCGCGGCCACGCGCTCGCCGATGAAGCGCACCACGTCCTCCGCCAGGATGCGCTGATCGCGCAGGCGCTTGCCAATCAGGTTGTTCTTGATGTCCTTGGCGGCGATGACGGCCAGCACGCCGGGCAGCGCCTTGGCTTTGCTGACGTCGATGCTTTTGATGCGCGCGTACACGTGCGGGCTGCGCAGCGACTTGCCCCAAATCGTGCCGGGCAGCCGCACGTCGGCGGAATACAACGCCGTGCCGGTAACCTTCTCGACGCCCTCGACCCGCGGGACGCGCTCACCAATTACAGTAGCCATGCGAGTAATAGTAGTGAGTAGCAAGAGATTGGAAGCTGGGGGTTACGGGTGGGCGCGGAGGACGGCCCGCGCCGTAATCTGAAACGCTTCTTCAGCGTGCTCACTTGCTGCAATCCGCGCGGAAGCGATGAGCAGACTGTGCGCAAACAGACACATAACAGCCGCCATCGCGCGGTTAATCGGCGGTTTCGACGGGAAATTGGGCGCTCAAGGAGTAGCGGCAGGAGCGGCCGCGGCCGTAGCGATCGATCAGCCCGGCAGCCAACAACTCGGTCAGATCCTGCTTGGCGGTGGTGTGGGAGATGCCGACGAGGGTCTGGTAGTCGAGCCGCGTGAGCGATGGAGTGAGGGCGAGCTGACGGAGGAGGCGGACCTGCCGGCCGGGCATGCCGCGAGGAAGGATGGCCGCGGCGCCGCCGGTCACAGCTTACCCTGCCGGCCCAGGAGCAGAAGCGTGCGCTGCAACCTGGCGATGACGGTCACGGTCCTAAGGCCGTTCAGCACCTGCGTGCCGGGGGCATTTGCCGCGAGGAGCCGACGGAGCTGGAGACGGGCGAGAGCGAGCTCGTCGGCCAACGAGACGAAGCCAGCGGCGCGGAAATCAGGGCGCTGCTCAGGCTTCAGCGCGGCGGCGTAGCCACCGGTCAGGGAGGGTGCGGACTGCTGGACCAGCAGGTGGGTTGGACAGTAGGACTCGCCCGGAGCGGCCGGGAGTTTGCAGGGCTTATCGGCGTGCCAGGTGGTTGCCCGACAGCGGCGGGGCCGGGGTACAGAGGTTCTCATCAGGCCAGGGTAGGAGGCAGATACACCAGACGGCCATAAGCTTTGCTTGTGGGTGGCCGCACCGCGCATGAGCGACAAAGCGCAGCCAGTCGCCTGGCCTGCGCCTTACTGTCGTATCAGCAGGTGGTCCAGACCCGTTCGTACTTCCCGCTGTGGCTCGGACAGCTCATCTCGAACTTTGGCGACACGCTGCATTACATCGCTCTGGTGGTCCTCGTCTTTCGGCTGAGCGGCCAGGGCCTTGCCGTCGGCGGAGTCGTCGCCGCCGAGGTCCTTCCCTTGCTCATCCTCGGCCCCTTTGCCGGCGTGATCGTGGACCGTTTCAACCGCAAGCACGTGCTCATCGCCTCAGATGTGTGCCGCGCCTTACTGGCGCTGTCACTTGTCTGGCCGCAGGGGGTGTGGCACGCGTATGTGGTCGCGGCCGGGATGGCGGCGGCCGGCAGCTTCTCCAATCCCGCCTTCCAGGCCATCATCCCAATGGTCACTACCGAGCGTCAGCGCCTTGCCGCTAACTCAGTAGCCTGGTCGACCGGAAGGCTGGTGCAGATCGTTGCTCAATGACCGTCTCCTGTTGGGCTTGCTCAGCCGGAGACAGGCGAATGAGATCGGCCGGCGCGGCTGCTTGCGGCAAGTCGTGGCCGTCGGTCGCGACAGGCGTCAGTTGATGGCCGTCAAGGCGCATGTAGTAGTCGGCTGAAGCGCTGGCGTTGATGAGACGCAGGCGAATGCGTTCACCCTGCCGCACGGTGAGCTCAGGGGCCGCCCCCGACGTCTTGCCATTGATGATGAAGGCGCTGGCTGCAGCGGATGGTTGCTGTGGGTTGCCCATCATCCCGCTGGAGCCGCCCATCATCCCGTCCATGCCACCCATACTGCCCGCGGGAGAGCTTCCGCTGCTCGGCTGCGACGCCACGCCGCTGCTGCCAAAATCAGCCAGAACGAGCGTCTGCTCGGGGTCAAATCTGTTATCGGCATTCCGGGGCTCGACGATGAACGGCCCGTACAGACCGGAGCGAACCTGAGTCATCTCGTTCACGTGCGAGTGGTACCAGAACGTCCCGGCCGTCCCGACCACGAATTGATAGGTGAAGGCGCCGCCCGGGGGGACAGCCTTCTGGGTGAGGTCTGGTACGCCATCCATGGCATTGGGCACGTCGACCCCGTGCCAGTGGACTGTGGTCTCCTCCGGCAGGTCGTTCTAGAAGTTAACCCTGACGACGTCGCCCACCTTGGCGCGTATCTCAGGGCCGGGCAGCTGCCCGTTGTAGGTCCAGGCATCGACCGGCTGCTGCTCGGACAGCTGCCACTTCGTGACACCCGCCGTCAGCTGATATTCGTGGACGGTTCCGCCGGCGACTGGTGTTACCGAGGAAGAAACGGAACCCTCAGCGGCTGCCAGGGGCGTGAGATGGCCGAAGCCGCTGCGCACGCTCGTGATGGCCCATATGCCTGCCAATC
>DAIUFO010000012.1:0-6731 GCA_036844545.1 Chloroflexota bacterium | reverse complement strand
TGGTGTTACCGCCGGAGAAATCGAACCCTCAGCGGCTGCCAGGGGCGTCCCAATGAGATGGCCGAAGCCGCTGCGCACGCTCGTGATGGCCCATATGCCTGCCAATCCGGCGCCACCACCCAATGCCAGCAGGGCCGCTCGGCGGGAGAACCGAGTCTTGGTGTGAGCAACCGGCGACCCGAACGGGAGAGCGTCGAGTGGGATGACGGCCGGCGCCGGTGCCGGCGAGGAGCTCGTTTCCGCCTCGATTGCAGCTTCCGACAGCGTCAACCAGCCGAGAACGACAATGAGCGCAAGCTCGACGATCTTGGACCCGACGTCGAGAGCGCTCACCGCCTCGCGCTCAGCCGCATCCGGCCCGAAGAAGGGGATGCCGACGGTTCGAGTCACCACGTACAGTCCGATGATGGCCAGCGTGCCCAGCAAACCGGAGGCATAGAAAGCGCGGCCACGGTGCACTTGACGGAACAAGAACTGGCCGTAGAGCACCTGGCCGATGCCCGCGGCCAGAAAGAAGTAGCCGTAGCCCCACCACTCTTGGAGGTGCTCGGGCGCGGCGACCAGATGGATCAGGCCGGCCGCCAGCGAGAGGCAGGCCGCCAGGGTGGCCGCCCTGAACCCGGACGGAGACTCGGTCAACCGCTGTCTCCCCAGCAGGGATGTGACGAGGGCATGGTGCTTCCTTCGATTTTAGCCAGCGCGTAACAATCGTACGACTCACCATCGTAGGGTCCGTCGCTTAGCGTTTCAGAACGGCGGCAGGAACAGTGTCAGGGCATATCGTACGATTATTCATCGTAGTAATGGTGGGTCAATTGACGGATGGAGCGTAAGCGCCAAACCCCGAGGCGGCGGGGACAAGCGCTCGTCCAAAAACAGCGCGAGCAAGCCAGAACTGAATCGAAAGCTCGTGAAAAGGGCAACCAGAAGAAGGGCGCCAACAAGGACGGTGGCGACAAGAAGGGTGGCCTCAGCCGCAAGAAAGGCAAACGGGCACAGCCATTCGGACTGGCCTCGATTGCTGCCATCTGGCCTGGCGTGGTCAGCCCGGAGGCGCGCCGGGAGAAGTCGGGCCGTTGTGCCGCCGAACGATCGCGAGCAGGAGGCGGAGCAAAGCGCCCACGAGGACGAGCCGGCGCCGCCGGTGCCGCGTGTGCTGCCGTTCATCGTGGTGAAGCGAGACAGCCCCCGCTTTCGCGACCATTATGGCCACTGGTGGTTCGAGATCGACGGAGTGGAGAGCTACGGCTGGTGGGCTGACCATTGCCCGTTCACGCTGCGCGACATGATCGCCGGCACCCGGGGCACACTGAACGGCGTAGGCGGCACTTGTCTGGGTGGAACCCCGACCACCGATCCGCGTCACGGTGAGGAGTCGGACCACAGCTTCTCGCCCACGCTCGTGGTTCCGAAGACCGACTGCCAGGTCCGCGAAGAAATACGTGCCTTCGCGCGCTCCTACCGCGGCGCTTGGGGCTGGCAATGGTGGTGGTCCAAAGAGCGGATGACCGATTGCCATACCTTCCAGGACGACCTGTTTGAGGCGATTGGCCTCGAGGAGGGCGCGGAGCACGTCTATACGCGCGGGCCCGGTTGCCCGTTCATGTACCCCTTCCGCCATGCAGCCTGGCGGCTTCAGGACGGGCTCGCGGCCCTGCGCCGCTGGCGCCACGGGCTGTGCTGTGGGTGAACCTAGGCTGGTGCGATGGTGATCCTGGCCGCTGCCGGCTTCACCGAATTCGTCGAGCAGGATCAGTCGAAGCACCTGCTGGCTATGGTCAACGCCATCAAGATGAAGATCGACCTGGCACGTTTCGCGGTCGGCTACGTCCTCATCGGCGCCCGGAAATCAGCTTGACGGCTAGGACAGGCCGGCCCCGTTGGTCCGAAAATATTCGCCGGCTGCTGCTTGCGCTGCTGGCCTTTGCGGTGGCAGTCATTGTCAACACGACGAGCGTGGAGCTTCAGCAGCGCCATCGATGGCTGACCCGGTGGTTCGGCCCCAAAGACTGGTACGTCCACCTGGCGTTGATCGCGCCTGGGTACCTCTGGTTCTTTCGCGCGCTGAAGGACCTTGGCGGCACGGTTCGCTGGCCGCTTCCCGCTGCCTGGCAGCGGTTCAACCAGCCCGTACTGGCCGCGTCCACCCTGCTTTGGCTGGAGGCCTACCGTCAGTTGGGCCTGGCCGGGATGCTCAACCGCAACTTCTTCAGCGGGGGCAGCACGCGGGCTGTCCGCGGCGGTATGTTTCGCTGGTTTCGCGACCCTGTCTACGTCAGCTACGTGCTGGCGTTTGTCGGCTGGGCCCTCCGCAGGCGCAACGCCGTCTACCTCTTGTTGGCAGCCGAATCATGGCTGTTGCTCAACGTCATTGAGGCCAAGGTCGAGAACCGCTCGTTCGAATCGTGGAAGGTGCGCCGTGTCAGCATTGCGCTCACAGCCATCGCACTTTGGCTCGGCCTGGCTGTGCCGGCCGGATATGCCGCTGAGGGCTGCCAATTCGCGCGCGGCTTCAAAGGGTTACATGACCAAATTCCCGCGATAGTCGGGGAATGTCTGTCTAACGAGCAGGACGGCGGCGAGGGCACCCGCATACAACGGGCGGCCAACGGAGTCCTGGTGTGGCGTCAAATCGACAACCTGTCCGCGTTCACGGACGGGGCGCAGACATGGGTAAAGGGCCCATTCGGAGTCCAGCAGCGAGCAAACGACCAGAGGTTCGCCTGGGAAGCCAACCCGGCGCCAGGCTCCGAGCCGCCCGCCAAAGGCATCTTCATTGAGCTTGGCAAGCAGAGCCTCACCGCCTATGAGGACGGCCGCATCGTGCTGCAGACGCCCGTCACCACCGGCGGGCCGAGCACACCCACCCAGCCGGGCAGCTTTCCCGTGATTGCCAAGCGCGGCAACTTCATGTTCAAATCACCCTGGCCGCAACCAGACCCCCGCTGGTACCCGGACTCGTGGGTCAACTTTGCGCTGCTCTACGAACGCACAGGCTTCTTCGTACACGATGCGCCGTGGCGCAATGTGTACGGACCAGGCACTAACCTGACCTACAATCCCAGCATCGGCTGGACGGGCACGCATGGCTGCGTGAACGTGCCCTACGAAGCAGAAGCCAGGCTGTATCAGTGGGCCGACATCGGTACGCCCGTGGTCGTGATGCAGTAGCCTGCCGCTGGCTTGGGTACTGCAGCCGATAAGCAGCCAAAGTCAACCTATTCGACGCCGGACGTACGATGGCTAGTCACCGCCGGCTTCGCAGGCTCTCGCCGTTCGGGGCCGTTCATTGCTGCCGCCGAGGGGGGCCAGGGCGGCGGCAGCATGTTGGAGCTTCGCCCGCCCTGTCCGCGAGGTTGTCCCGGGACGATGACGATAGCGCCAAGAACATCGACGCTTCGGCGGTGAGCCTCGCTCTCGATCGAACGCAGCACGCGCGCAGCCAGCGGCGACATCGATTCCGCCCAGACCAGGAACCCGTGGCGGACAACAGGCAGCGGCAGCACCCGCGGCGCCGCCTCGCGCAGAACGGCGGCCACAGGCCGCGGGAGGGGCTCGGCCAGCTGTTCCGTTACCCAGATTACTCCCAGGTGGTCGGCAGCCTGCTCATCCCCACGAAGCACCACGTGCAGCACGCGCTCTGCTAGTCCGTGCAGCCGCTCGAACAGCGCCTCATGCCCCGGGGTGTCGGCCAGGCGCTCGAGCAGGTCGGTGATCGGTTCAGGCAGCAGCATCTGGCCGAACAGACCGGGAACGGGCAGGTCCCAGCCACTGAGCAGGCGCCGAAGTTCTTGTTCCGCCCCGTCTGAAAGAGGCTTGGCCAAGCGGCCGAAGACACCCAGGCTTTCGCGATGGGCTTTGGCCAGCCGCTGGACCACGGCTGCACTCGCCTCCTCGGGTTCGGCGAGGGCCTGGTCCACAGCGGCGATAAGGGTATCGAAACGGCCGCGCTGTTCAACCAGCGCCTGGCGGTGCCATTCAAGCGCCTGCCGCAGCCCTGCCGGCCGGTCCGCGATGGACAGACGGATCTCGTCCAGCCCCATCCCCAGGCTGCGCAGGAGGTCGATATGCAGCAGGCGCAGCAGGTCGTCGAGCGCGAAGGTGCGGTAGCCACTGTCGAGATGGCCTGGTGCTATGAGGCCTCGGCTCTCGTAATGGCGAATGCGGCCCGGCAGTATCCCGGTCAGCGCAGATACGTCGCCGATGCGCAGTCTTGTGGTTTCTGACATGCCCACTTGACTCTACAACTGTTGTAAGGTCCATACTGCAGTGCAGTGGCCATCCCCCTACGCCAGTCACTCACAGTCGCCGCCTACGTTGCCAAACAGAAACTCAAGGGCAACGACAAGTTCCCGCTGGTTTTGCAGCTGGAGCCGTTGTACCAGTGCAACCTGGAGTGCGCGGGCTGCGGCAAGATTCAGCACCCCAACGATGTCCTACGCAGGCGGCTGACGGTGGAGCAGTGCGTCGACGCTGCTGAGGACTGCGGTGCACCTATCGTGTCCATTGCCGGCGGAGAGCCGCTGGTCCATCAAGACATTGACCGCATCGTCCGAGCGCTCATCGAGCGCAAGCACTTCGTCTATCTGTGCACCAACGCCATCCTCATGGGCCGCAAGCTGAACCTCTTCCGGCCGTCGCCGTATTTCTCCTGGTCGGTGCATATCGACGGGCTGCGCGAGCGCCATGACCAATCAGTCTGCTGCGCGGGCGTCTTCGACAAGGCCGTGGAGGCGATCCGCGACGCTAAGAGCCGCGGCTTCCGCGTAAGCACCAACTCGACATTCTTCGAGCCGGACGACGCATCCTCGATTCGGGCATTGCTCGACTACCTGAATGACGAGCTGCGGGTCGACGTCATGCAGATATCCCCCGGCTTCGCTTACGAAAAGGCGCCCGATCAGGAGCACTTCCTGGGCGTCGAGCGGACCAGGGGCATCTTCCGCGAGGCCTTCGCCGGCGGGCGGCGGAAGAAGTGGCGCTTGAATCACTCCCCACTGTTCCTCGACTTCCTGGAGGGCAAGGCCGACTTCGAGTGCACGCCGTGGGGTATCCCCTGCTACTCGGTCTTTGGCTGGCAGCGGCCCTGTTATCTGATGGCGGACGGCGGCTACGCCAGCTCGTACCGCGAGCTGCTGGAGGAGACTGACTGGTCCCTCTATGGCCGCGGTCGCCATCCCAAGTGCGCCAACTGCATGGCCCACTGCGGCTACGAGCCAAGCGCCGTCGCGGCCACCACGCGGTCGTTTCGCCAATCGCTGCGCGCGGCCGGCGATACGTTAGCCGGCCAGGTGCGTTTCCATTCACCGCTTCGGAGGAAGGTCCAATGGCCTACATAATCACCGTCCTTTGGACAACTGCTGACGAAGGGCACCCAAGCCCGTTATCAAGAGAAGGAGCAAGCTGACATGACGAACCTGGAACTCGCCGAGCTGCTGATAGACACCTTGAAGCTCGAAACTCCGCCGATTGCGGTCCGTTTCGTGGCGGAACCGCCACCGGGCGTTCGACCCTTTGAAGGCGAAGTGCCATCTGCGTGCACCTTCTGGCGTCGCGCCGAGCAGGGAACTTTTTACGCAGATGCCGCAGCGCACTTCAACTGCCTGGTCGGCGTCCACACCATGGGCTTCGACCTGCCACCCGAGAAGGGCCAGGAGCTGATGGGGCTGATTGGCCAGATGCACGCCAATGAGTACTTCGACCCCGGCGAAGTGCCCCACGTGCCAACGGTGCCTGGAACAAAGAGCGGCATCTTGTACGGCCCGCTGGCGGAGGCGCAAGAGCAGCCGGACGTGGTGCTGGTCTGGCTGGCACCCTACCAGGCGATGCTGCTGCAGGAGGCCACCGGCGGATCGCACTGGACTGAACAGCCGGGTGTCCCGACCTTTGGCCGGCCGTCGTGCGCCGCGATTCCCGTGGCCATCGCGCAGGCCAAGGCCACTCAGTCGCTGGGCTGCATGGGCATGCGTGTGTTCACTGACATCAGCCGCGACAAATTGCTTGGGGTTCTGCCGAAGTCGCTCCTCGGAAAGCTCCCAGAAGAGTTGGACAGGGTCGCTCGAGCGAACGACAAGATGACTCAGCACTACCGCGGCCAGAAGGCTATCCACACGCGCGAGCGGCCGGCGCCTGTTACCAACGCCACCGGCTAATGAAGGACCTACGACCGAGACCTAAGTCACAGCGAAATCAAGCAAGGGAAAGGTCGGCCAGGAATGACGATGGTTCGCTCACCGGCGAAGGCCGAGGCGAGAACCTGGTGCGGATGGCGCCCGGCAAGCCTTTCGACTATTGGGTCCAGCAATTACCGCACTCCAAGTATCTGACCTTCGAAGTCGTCGAGGAGTAGTCGACGACGAGCTGGAGGGCCTACCCGCTTCCGGTCTTAGTTGGTGGTCGTCGGCTGAGCCAAGCCTCTGTCGCGGCGGTCGAACCAACGCCGAAAGGCGACGGCGGCCGGCAGACCTGTGCCTCTGTCGCGGCGGTCGTACCAGCGCCGAAAGGCGACGGCAGCTCCCATGAGCTGCAGCGCGCCGATGATCCATGCAAACCGGACAAACCCGTAGATCGACCAGGCGAGACACACACCGGCGAAGGCGAGCAGAAAGCGTGGCGCACGCTGGTCGAGCACGAAGAAGACCACCAGCAGGATGAGCGCGACGAGGTCGTAGGCTGTCAGCGCGTCCATGCGCCAATTATGCACAGCGGGCTTCAGTGGGACTGTCGATGAG
>DAIUFO010000011.1:0-24998 GCA_036844545.1 Chloroflexota bacterium | reverse complement strand
GCAGCACTAACCACAGGCCAACGGCCGATTCCGTTAAGCGGCGCATAATATAGCAGTATGCAACATCGTCGCCTGTTCGATCCCCGGTTGATTCGCCTGCTGTGCGTGCTCGGGATGGTCGCGGTGCTGGTTCTGATGGCCGTCGAGCCGGCGCTGGCGAAGGGTGGCGGTGTGGGCGGCGGCAGCAGCTTCGGCGGTGGTAGTCGCGGCGGCAGCAGCGGTGGTGGCGGCGGCTTTGGCGGCGGTGGCGGCTACTACGGCGGCGGCTATGGCGGCTTCGGTGGCGGTTTTGGCCTGCCCTGGCTGTTCCTGCCGTTCATTGGCTTCGGCGGCGGCGGCCTGTTCGGCATTGTCCTGATCGTCATCCTCTTCGTGTGGGGCCGCGGTCTGCTGTCCGGCATCTTCGGCGGTCGTGGTGGCGGAGGCGGCGGCTACAGCGCGCGGCAGAGCCATGTCACCGTCGGGCAGCTCGACATCGCCCTGCTCGGCTCGGCCTCGTCCGTGCCCTCGGAGCTGCACCGGCTGGTGGCCGGCAGCGACACGTCTAACCGGGAAGGCTACGCCGGCCTGCTCCAGGATGCCGCCTTGTTGGTCCTCAGGAACCGGCAGTACTGGCATTCGGCAGCCTTCGATGCCACGGTCGTGCCCTTCGACCAGGCCGAGGCCGCCTACAACCAACGCTCGCTCGCGGCGCGCCAGCGACTGACCTTCGAGACGTTGACCAATGTCGGTGGCCGGGTCCGCACCGGCACGGCGCCGGCGGCGTCGAACGCCATGCCCGACGACAGTGGCGGCAGCTTCATCGTCGTCACGCTCCTCGCGGCCGTGATGGCGCCGCTGCCGAAGCAAGCGGAGACCAGCGCCGAAACCACCGACGGCTATTTGCGCCAGATGGCGGGTGCGCCGGCGGAGGCGCTCGAGGCTGCCGAAGTCGTGTGGGTGCCGGATCAAGGCGAGCAACCGCTTACGGCGGACGATTTGCTGTCGCAGTTCCCGACTCTCAGCCCTATCTAAGGAGGTTGCCTACTTCCGTCTGGCGTCGCCGCCTGGTAACATGCTGTCCTGATCGCATGATCGAATCGGACGAGGAGTTGGGGGCATGAAACTCACCTGCCCGCAGGAAAATCTCAGCAAGGGCCTGGCCGTGGTAAACCGGGCCGTTTCGACGCGCAGCACGATGCCCATCCTGAGCAACATCCTGCTGGCCACCGATGGGCCTCGGCTCAGACTGTCCGCCACGAACCTGGAGCTGAGCATCAACTGTTGGATCGACGCTGAGATCGACCAGGAGGGTCGCGTCGCCGTGCCGGCCCGGCTGCTCCAGGAGTTCGTCAACTCGCTGCCATCGGCGCCGGTCAGCATGGAGCTCAACCCCAGCAACCGCGTGGTCAAGATGCACTGCCTGCGCACCGACGGCAACATCCGCGGCGTCAATGCCGACGAGTTTCCCGCCATCCCAACCGTCGAGGATGGCGCCGTGTTCCCCCAGCCGGCCCACGTGCTCAAGGAGATGATCAACCAGGTGGCCATCGCCGCCGCCACCGACGACAGCCGGCCCATCTTCACCGGCGTGCTCACGAAAATCGGCCAAAGCATCACTATGGTGGCGGCTGATGGCTTCCGGTTGGGGCTGCGCAGTGCCGAGCAGGAGGGCGGGCCCGAGCAGGAAATCACCCTCATAGTCCCGGCGAAATCGCTGCTGGAGCTTGCGCGCATCCTGCCGGACGGCAAGGGCCAGGATGAGATCGTAGAAATAGCCCTCACGCCCAACAAGAATCAGGTCATGTTCAAGACGGCCAGCGTGGAGCTGGTGTCCCGACTGATCGAGGGCCAGTTCCCGAATTACCAGCAGATCATGCCCAAGGAGTGGAAGACGCAGGTCGTGGTGCCCACCAGCGAGTTCCTGAATGCGGCCAAAACGGCGTCCTTCTTCGCTCGCGACAGCGCCAACATCGTCCGCCTGCACATTGAGTCGGGCGAGCTGACGGTCCGTGCCGAGTCCACTGAGCTGGGCGACAACGAATCGAAGATCGACGCTGTCGTCGAAGGCGAGCCCAGCGCCGACATCGCCTTCAACGCCAAGTATCTGACCGACGCCCTTAACGTCGTCGAGTCCGAACAGATCAAGCTGGAGATCGTGAACGCCGGCTCACCCGGCGTCATCAGACCCGTCGACTCGACCGACTACGTCCACGTCATCATGCCCATGGCCACCAGCCGCTAGCGGAGCCGCGGCCCAACTGCTGGAAGGCCGGCCGAGTAATCAAGCGCAGGCAGTTTGCCGAAACTCAAGTGTGCTCGATTTTCATCGGACCCCTAAGAGAAGCCTTTCGGTTGCTGGCCGCGGTCCAGCGGTCGTGGACGACCAATCGCGCGGCGGTATCCTACTGCGAGCCGTAGCCTCGGGCATGACCCATTGGTGGAAGCGCGAGCTGGTGCTGACCGACGAGGGCCTGGAATGGGACGCCTGGGATTGTCAGCGCTTGGTCAAACTGACCCTGCCGTACGCGCACATCGCCGCCGCCGCCGTACTGTGGGGCCGGTATGTGGACGACGTGCGCGTCGTAGGCAAGAACGCGGCGGATACGGTGCTGGTCCGCGGCATCGATAAGCCCAGCGCGGCCCGCGTGAAAGCCATCGTCGACCGTCGCGCGGGCGGTCTGCGCGCCGCCTGATTGGCGCTTTCTTAGCCCCGTCTCTGTACGCTTGGGAGGCCGGTGTACCTGTCCCGCCTCCATCTCACCAATTTCCGTAATTACACCTCGCTGGAGCTTGCGCTCGGACCGGGCCTTACGGTCCTGCACGGCCAAAATGCGCAGGGCAAGACCAACGTCCTGGAGGCTGTGTACCTGCTGTCCAGCGGCTCTTCCTATCGCACCCAATCGGACCGGGAGGTGATCCGTTGGGGCGCCCCCGAGTCTGAAAGGCTGGCGCGCGTGACCGGCCAGGCCAACGACTCGGAGCTGGAGGTCCTCATCGCCGACATGCCGGGTCTGTCCACCAAGCGTGCGCTGGTGAACGGCGCGGGCAAGCGCCTGGCCGATTTCGTCGGCAGGCTTCCGGCGGTGCTGTTCGGCCCGGAGCAGCTGGACTTAGTGACGGGCTCTCCGTCCCATCGCCGAAGCTATTTGGACGGGGCGCTGTCGCAGACCGATCGGACCTACTTTCGGGCTCTGGCTGTCTACAACCGCGTGCTCCACCAACGCAATCAACTGCTGAAGCAGTTCCGCGAGCGCGAGATTCATCCCGACGAATTGGTCTACTGGGACGCGCAGTTAGTGGAAGCCGGCAGTGTTATCTCCTGCCGGCGAGCTCGAGGTTTGGAGCAGGTGCATGTCCTCGCCGCGGGTCACCACGAGCGGCTGGCATCGGCCGGTGGAATATTGGCCTTGGCCTACGAAACGAAGCTCTTCCGCACCGCCGGCGGCTGGGAGCGGCTGGCTCTGGCGTCGCCGCGGGAGGTGCAGACCGAGTTCCACGCTCGGCTCGCGATGGAGGCGGAACGCGAGATGGCCCAGGGCGCCACCGTCGTCGGGCCGCATCGCGACGATCTCCTGCTCAGCCTCGACGGCAAGCCCGTCGACAAGTTCGGGTCGCGCGGCCAGCAGCGCACCGTCGCGCTGGCGCTCAAGCTGGCCGAGCTGGACTTCGTACGGGATCACACCGCGGAAACGCCGGTGTTGCTGCTGGACGACGTCCTGTCGGAGCTGGACGAGGTGCGGCGCTCGGCCTTGAGCGAGGTGATGCTCAGCCACGAGCAGGTGCTCCTGACTACGACCGAGCAGCCCGACATGCGTGCCGCGGCTGCCTACCTGGTCCAGCAGGGGACGCTTACGCCGTCATAATCGCAGCGTGTACGACGACACCATCGTCGCCATAGCCACTGCTGCCGGCGAAGCTGGCATTGGCGTCGTGCGGCTCAGCGGCCCGGACAGCCTGTCCATTGGACAGCGACTGTTCAGGCCGAGCGCCAAGGCCTGTGCCTACGACAGCCACCAGCTGTACCACGGGCACGTGTCGGATGGCGCTGAAGTCGTCGACGAGGTCTTGCTGGCTTATATGAAGGCGCCGCGCAGCTACACGGCCGAAGACGTGGTGGAGATCCACGGCCACGGCGGGCCCGCGCCGTTGGAGCGCATCCTGCACTTGGCCATCCAGCATGGAGCGCGGCTGGCCAATCCGGGCGAGTTCACGCTGCGTGCGTTCCTGAACGGCCGGCTCGACCTAGCCCAGGCCGAGGCGGTCGCCGACGTAATCCAGGCGCGGTCAGACGCGTCGCTGCGGCTGGCCGTCAACCAGCTGTCAGGGCGTCTGTCACGCGCCGTGAACGACGTGCGCCGCAAGGCTCTCAGCGTGCTGGCCCAGCTCGAGGCGAACATCGATTTCTCTGAGGACGACGTCCCCTCGGCATCCGCTGCCAAACTGCTGGTCGAGCTGACGTCGGCCCAGGAGGACCTCTGCCGCCTCCTGTGCGCGGCAGATGAGGGCATCCTGTACCGGCGCGGCGCACGCGTGGCTATCGTGGGCCGGCCGAACGCCGGCAAGTCGAGCCTCCTCAACGCGCTGCTTCGAACGGACCGTGCCATCGTCACGCCCATCGCCGGGACCACGCGCGACACCATCGAGGAGACCATTAACCTGCGCGGCCTGCCGGTGGTCCTTGTCGACACCGCTGGCATCACCGACACCGTCGATCCCGTGGAGGCGATTGGGATCGATCGTTCGCGGCAAGCAATCGAGGACGCCGACCTGGTGCTGTTTGTGTATGACGCCGCGGCTGGCTGGACCAATGCGGATGCCGAGCTGCTGCCACGGGCCAAGCCTCTGGTGCTTGCCGCCAACAAGTGCGATCTGCTGTCGGATGCCACCGGCGAGCGAGCGCTATCTGTATCAGCCCTCACCGGCGAGGGGCTGGGGGAGCTCGAAACGGAGCTCTACCGGCTTCTAGCCCCAAGCTCGTCGACCGACGACATCCTGGTGAACAACTTGCGGCACAAAATCCTGCTGGAGGAAGCGGACCAGCACCTGCGAGATGCCATGGCCAGCGTGGAGCAACAGCGGGCGGCGGATTTCATCTGCATCGATCTGCGAGCGGCCCTAGGCGCGCTCGGCGCCATCACTGGCACCGAGGTCAGCGAGAGTCTGCTGGACGAGATTTTCAGCCGGTTCTGTATCGGGAAGTAACGCTCAGGTGGCGCTGGGCTGCCGCTCTTCGAAGGCAACATCCCAATCGGGCGCATCGATCTTGACCGCCTGTTCCCGAAGCGGCTCTGCCGCCGGTGCCAGCACCAAAGGTCGCTCGCCGGCCCATTGCTCAGGTTCGCCTGGCCGGAGGCCGATCACCGGGTAGATGTGGCTCTCTTGAGTCCGGCCGCGCAGCGTGATGTTGTGCGGCTCGCCCAGGATGAAACGCCCATCCAGGCGCGCCATCGTGGCATCACTGACCAGGATGTCTGTCTTGAATTCTTTGGTCAGGTCCTCGGTGCGCTGCGTCGCGTTCACCGTGTCCCCGATCACGGTGTACTCCATACGCACTTCCGAGCCGATGTTGCCGGTAATCGCTTGGCCGGTGTTCACACCGATGCCGATGCGGATGGGCACGTGCCCCTCCGCGATCAGCTCCTCATTGAGCTTGACAAGCTTCTGGCGCATGTCCAGCGCGGTGAGCAAGGCCTTCAACGGATGGTCCGGATCGCGCACCGGCGCGCCATACACCACCAGGATGGCGTCGCCCATGAACTTGTCGACCACCCCATCGTGGGCCATCACGCACTCGATCATCTCGGTGAAATAGCGGTTGAGGAAGCCCACCAGGTTCTCTGGCGTCATCGTCTCGGACAGGGTGGTGAAGCCGCGGATGTCCGACATGAGCATCGTCAGCTCGCGGGTTTCACCGCCCAGCTTCACGTCGCCTTTGAGGATGGCGTCCGACACCTGCTGGGTCATGTAGCGGCCAAAGGTGTCGCGGATTTTGTCCCGCTCTCTAAGGCCCTCGATCATCTGGTTGAAGGTGTGCGCCAGCACGCCTGTTTCATCCGTGCGGTGAACGTCGACCGTGGTCTCCAGGTCTCCTCGTGAGACAGCGCGGCAAGCGTGCACCAGGATGTTGATGGGCCCGCTGATCCGTCGCGCCTGGATCAAGCTGATGACCAGGATCACCACCGTGACGGCCGTAAACATGATCGTGAGCTGGGTGCGGGTCTGCTCGCCCGACTTGTCGATGGCGTTGGTTGGAATGGCAACGCCCAGGCTCCCGGCCAGCTTGTCGCGGATGACGAAACCGCCCAGCAGCTCCATGTAGCCCTGCCCGTTCACGGTGAGCGGCCGCTGCACAGTCTGCGGCTCTGGCGCAAAGACCTTCTCCAGCGCGCTCTTCTCGAGGGTCAGCGCTTGCCCTCCCTGCGCGCCGGCCAACGTCGTCCCCAGGACGGCGCCTTCCCGGGTGTAGATCGTCACGTTTGAGAGCACATCTTTGTTCAATTGCTTGAGCAGCTCGTCAAACGGGATGCCCACGAGGACGGCGCCCACGATTTGGCCGCTGGCGTCGGTCACCGGCCCACCGGTGTACAGCATCAGCCCGAAGCTGGTGTTGATGAGCTCGGTCCACTTGTTCCCGAAGCTGTCGGAATCGCCCTTGAGGCTTCTCGCGGCTGCATCCCAGTTGGCGATGTCCGGGTCCAGCGCCTGGGTGTACGGCGAATCGTTTGGGCGCAGGGCCAGCACTTGCTTGCCGCTCGCGTCCAGGATGTCGACAAAGCTGAAATTGGAGTTCGCTTGCAGCGGCACGAGCAGCTTCTGCAGACCAGGCGCGTCACCCTTGGCCAGAGCCTGGTCCACGCCTTCGGTGTTGGTCATGAGCCGCAGCAGCTCCAGCTGTTGGCCTTCGATCTTGACGATGTTGTCATTGACGTTCTTGCCGGCGTCGAGTAGTTGGGTAGTGAAGCGCTGGGCCAGCGAGCCTGTGACGAGGTTGAGCACAACGTAGCTGCCGCCGATGGCCAGCACGAACATGACGACGATGAACGGCACGACGATCTTGACGCTGATGTGACCTCGCAGGAGGCCCACAATCCCCCGCGCTTCCAGGTCCGGGGGGAGTGCCGCCCCTTCAGGCTCGGCCTGAACCCCGGCCTCTGCCTCGACCGGCTCCAGGTCGAGACGCGTGTTCTCCTCAGGAGGAGCCTCTTCTGAGGGATCCCGCGGTATCAGCGCGCGGACAGGCAGGGGCGAAGGGGTAACCATTTCAGGAATACCTGAGGACATGATTCTATCCAGTCGCCTTGCCCATCAGAGTGGATTTGTCGAAACCAGTGCATGCTGCTCGATATGCTGTGCTCTGAATGAGCGAGTTCGTCGTTTACGACGGCCGCACCGTCCATCCGGTCTCGGGCGAAGACATGAGCGACGCTCGCCGGCATGCGTTGGAGCTGGAGGGCACCCTCTTCACCAAGACCCAACGCCCGCCTGACAGTTCGTATATTTGCGCCTCCTGCGGCAAAACCGAGAAGCTGCCGTGGTCGCCCGCCGGCTGGCTCACCGTGGTCTGCTGGCAGCACAAGGGCAGCGGCAAGAAATACGCCGCCTGCCAGGGCGATCACGCATTGGTAGTGCCCGAGATGTCAGCTCACGCTCGGGTGGCGCTCCTGCAGCACGGCGCGGCCCCCCAGCGCACGCCGATGCCGTACACAAAGTTCCTGGCCATCTCAGGCGAAAAGCCCTTGGAGCTCCAGGCGCAGTCCATCCAGGACGCGCTGATGCAGCTCGAGGACAGGCACGCTCGGCACGACAGCCTGTGGATGCAGGTGCTCGAGCCGCGACGGAAAGAGTTCCAATGCGGTCTCAACTTTTGCCACGTGACCGAGACCGCCGTCGAGCCGCCTATGGGCTGGACCACCATCCTGTGGTGGACTGGCCGCGGCAAGGTGGAGCGCCTGTTCTTCTGCGGCGCGCCGCCGCTGGGCGAGGGCCAGGTGGACGCGGTAGGGACCTTCGTCGGCAACCTGGCCGAGACCACGGAGATGTTGACCCGCTAGCCAACTGAGACACAGTCTCTATAATGGCCGTGTGGCGATTATTCTGGCGGCGGTCACCTTCTTTTCGACAGGGCTGGGCGGCCTGTTCGCCATCCGCTTCCGAGATCGGTTGCACCTGCTCCTAGGGTTGGCTTCGGGAGCCGTGCTGGGCGTGGTCTTCTTCGACGTGCTGCCGGAAGTGTTCTCGCAGCAGAATACGCCTTCGTACATCACGCTCGGTACCGCGGGCGGATTCCTGGCCTTCTTTGCCCTGGAGCGCATCACGGCCCTCCACCGTTCACGCGAGCACGAGCACGCCGTGGGCGAGCACGAGCCCGAGCTGGGCGTCCTCAGTGCCGTCGGCTTCTGCATCCACAGCTTCCTGGACGGTGTAGCCATTGGCATGGGCTTTCAAGCCAGCTCGGGCCTGGGCCTGATCATTGCCCTGGCGGTGATTGCGCATGACTTCAGCGACGGCCTGAACACTGTCACCGTCATGCTGGCGCACGGCAACCCGCTGAAGCGCTCGGCAGTGTTGCTCGTGTTGGACATGACGACCCCGCTGCTGGGCGCCGCGTCGACGCTGTTCTTCCACGCGCCGGAAAGCGCTCTGGTCTGGATCCTGGCCTTCTTCGCCGGCAGCTTCCTGTATATTGGCGCCTCGGACCTGCTGCCCGAGGCCAGCGAGCACGAATCCCCAGCGGTTGCTTTCACAACGGTGTTCGGCATGGCGGCCATCTTCGCCATCACCCGCGCTCTCCCCAGGTAGGCGGTTATCCTCAGACTGTGAGCTGACGGGGCGGAGCCGCTGGTCGTGGGCCGGGCTCGGCCTCTGGTTGGCCAATGCCATTCTGGCGCTTACTTTCGCTCCTACTGCTTCTTAGCGCTTTTCTCGGCGAGATGATTAAGCCACACGCCGATGGCTGCCAGCGGCGTGCCTAACGCCAGCGTCCCCAGGTACAGTTGCACGTCCGTCTGAAACTGGAACGGAACCAGTGGCGAAACACACAGCCAAAAGGCGCAGAAGAAGCACAGCAGGACGATGGGCCCGTCCCATCGCACCGGGCGTAGACGCACAGCCTAAGGGTAGCCAGTAGTCAGTATTACGGGACGCTCAGCCCAAACAGGGGGGCTAGCCGCGTGCCACCTCGCCCAGCAGCTCGCGGGCAACGATCAGGCGCTGGATCTGGGACGTGCCCTCATAGATCTGGAAAATCTTGGCGTCGCGCATCAACTTCTCCATCGGAAAGTCACGCGAATAACCGGCGCCGCCGAAGACCTGCAACGCATCGGTAGTGACCCTCATGACCATGTCGCCGGCGAAAGCCTTGGCGTAAGCGGCCTCCTTGGCGTTGGACCGGCCCTTGTCGATCAGCCAGGCCGCGTGCCAGGCCAGGTGGCGTGCCGCGGCAATGTCAATGGCCATGTCCGCCAGCATGAGCTGGATGGCTTGATACGAGCCGATCGGCTGGCCGAAGGTCGAGCGCTCCGAGGCGTACCGGACCGCGTGCTCCATGGCGCAGCGGGCCAGGCCCACGGCCGCTATAGCCGTTCCCGGCCGCGTGGCATTGAACGTGCCCATAGCGATCTTGAAACCAGCGCCTTCGCCGCCAAGCAAGTTCCCGGCGGGTACCCGCACCTCCTCCAGCAGGACTTCGCACGTGGTGGAAGCCCGCTGGCCCATCATGTCCTCCTTGCGCGGGACCGATAGGCCAGGCGTGTCCCGCGGCACGATAAAGGCGCTGACCCCTTCGCGGTAGCGCTCAGGATCGGTGTAGGCGAAGACGATCAGCCAGCGAGCCTGGGCCACGCCCGTGATCCAGCGTTTGACGCCGCTCAGGACGTACTCGCCGCCGTGTTTTACTGCCTTGGTCTTGATGCCTCCCACGTCCGAGCCGGCGTCGGGCTCCGTCAGCGCATACGATGCAAGGCCGAATTCCGAGGTGAGCTGGCCGAAGAATTCCTTCTTCTGCTCGTGGCTGCCGGCCAGCCGCAGGGGCGTGGCGGCCAGGTCGAGCGCGCCCATAGCGGTGGTGATCCCAGCGCAGCCCGCCGCGTTCTCCTCCCGGACCAGCAGCGTGTCTAAACCCGATAAGCCGCCGCCACCGTATCGTTCGGGGATGGTGATGGCCAGCAGCCCGACCTCGAACGCCTTGCGGCAGATGTCCATCGGAAATTCGGCGGTCCGGTCCAGCTGGGCGGCCACCGGCTTGATCTCCTTCTCGGTGAACTCGCGCGAGAGCTGCTGTAAAGATCGCTGCTCCGGCGTCAGCTCGAAGTCGATCATCGGCTTGAGTCTACAGGCGCATTCCCTAGGTAGGTAGACTGTAAGGGAGCCGACCATGAGCCGCGAAGCCGTCAACCAAATCATCGACCGTGCTGTCGTGGATGAAACCTTCTTCGAACAGCTTCGCACCGACCCCGAGCGGGCCGTCCAGGGCTTTGACTTGGACCCGTCCGAGGCCAGCGCGTTCAAGTCTGGCGCTTACGACGTCGTGGTGCGCGCCACGCGCAAGGACCGCGAAGATCAAACGGCGCTGCAAACCAAGCGCGATGCCACCGCCACCGCCACCGCCACCGCCGCGCGCCGGCCCGAGCCTGCGCTCGCCGGGGACGGCACTCCCCCACCGGCCAAAGCGCCTGTGGCCGGCCTGGTTGGCTTCTTCATCGGTCTCATCGTGATCGGCGGCGGTATTGGCGCCTTCCGCTACTTCGAGTCACAGTGGCCCTGGCAAGCTCTCGGCGGGGGCAAGGCGGCGGCTCCGGCTGCTATCCCCGCGCCCAGTCTTGGCTCCCGCGCCAAGCCGTCCGCCGTCGCCCGGTCGGCGCCTGCCTCGGGCGCCGCGGCTAGTGCGGCCTCGGCCGCGCCCTCCGCTCCGCCGAGCGCGCCTTCCGCGACGGCAAAGCCCGGGGCAAGCGCCAGCTCGGGCCAGGCGCAGCTCCGGCCCAGCGCATCTCCGGCCGCGTCGGCCGCGGCCGCCTCCAACGCCCAGCAGAACGAGGCTCAGAAAGCGTACTTCCAGGCTGTCGGCGCGCGCCTGGCGGGGGTGGTCAAGTTCTTCGGTTCGACGCTGGCCGACCTGAGGGCCGGCAACGATCCAAGCAAGAACCTGGGCGACTTGTCCAACGCCGTCGCCGACCTACGGCAGCACTTCAACGACGCGGCGCCACCCGATCAGCTCAAGCAGCAGCATCAAGCGCTGGTCCAGGCCATTCCGCTCATGCAGTCCGACATCGACCAACTGAAGGGCGCTGTGAACCAGAAGAACAACGTCCAAGCCATCTTGATTTCCGGCGAAATCGGCAGCTTGCTCGAGCAGTTGCCGGACGAGGTGGCGTTAGCCACGCAGCCGCATCCGGAGCTGTATCAGCCCATCGACAGCTCGCAGCAGCTTGCCCACATCCTCAACTTCGAGGTCATCGGCCAGAACGTCACCGCCCGCAACAACGCGCCCGCGGCCGTCGTGCTGCGCATCGGCATGCAGTCCGGCAACCCCTCCCCGGACGAGGTGTCGGATACCCTGCGGCACAGCGTTATGGCCGCTCGCCAGAGCTTCCCGCAGGCTGGGCAAGTGAGGGTTGTCGCCTTCAAAGAGTCGAATGGCGCCGTCGGCGGCCAGCTGGGCACAGCCGACTGGTACTGCAGCCCTGATGCCCGCCCGCCGGACGCCGCCGCGTCCGCTGCCTGGCAGGACTCGTGCAGCAAGGTCTATCTCTCCGTCCCGGGCGCCAACGGCGGCAACGCCACCGTTCCCTATTAGCTGGATGAAGCCGGACCGGCGCGATCCGCTGCTGGTCACCGGCGTAGTCGTCCTGCTGCTGTTCCTACTCCTGGTGTCCGTGTTGGGCCGGATGTTCCTGTTCCTGCGTCTCATCTCGACGCTGCTGCTGGTGGGGCTGTTGGTGCTCGGGGCCATCATCGGCTACCGCTTCTACTACAACAAAGACGAATCGTCGTGAGCCCGGTTCAAGAGCAGGTCCTGAGCGCCCTGGGCCGAAGCCATCCGCCGGCGCTGTTCATCGGCGAGCTGGCCGCCAAGGTCCGCTCGCCCGAGTTGGAGCCGGCCCTGGCCGCGCTGGAGGCGAACAACGCCGTGCTGGTGGCGCGCTATCCCGCTCCGGACCCGCACCTCGAAGGCCTGGACCTGCGCATCGTGGCCCTGGTGCCCCAAGCTGGCGAAAGCTCCGCCCTCGAAGCCAGCGCCACCCTGTGGGCCGACTGGCTGCGGCAGTTCCTGGCCAACCACCGCTGCCAATAAACTACAGCGGCAGCTTAGCGAACGCCTCGATCACGCGTGCGCGTGAGTCGCCAGGCGTCACGAAGGGCACAATCGCCACCTGGTTCACGCCTGTTTGGCGGATGCGCCCCAGTTGCTCGGCGCACTCCTCCGGCGTGCCAGCCAGCGCGAAGTGATTGACCAAGGACTCCGGGACCTCAGTGCCGTGGTCCGCGACGTTGACCATGTGCTGGTAGTAGTCGTACGCCTCGCGGATACGCCGCACGTGGGCCATCTCCTCCGGCGGCAGCTCCGCGGGCAGCGGCCGGATCACGATGCGCGCTACGTGCGCCTTGACCACATCCCGCGCCGCGCCGCGGTCGTCGAGGATTGAGGTTGGCGTCCACAGCACCACGTCGATGTCCTCCAACGAACGGCCTGCGTCTTTGGCCCCTTCTTCGATCGTTTTCAGCCCGGCCTCGATGAAGATCGGGTCAGTGCCGACGAGCATGATGACGCCGTCGGCAATCCGCCCGGCCAGGCGTAGGATCTTGGGCGCCGAGGCGCCAATGTAAACCGGCACCTTGCCCGGCACCGGATACGCCAGGTGAAAGGGCTTGCCCGACAGCTCCTCAAGAGCTTCCTCGCCCGCCTGAAGCTTGCGGAAATTGGCCACCCACTGCTCCAGCTTGGCCAGGGTCGTCGGCTTACGGCCCATCGTTTCCAAGGCGCTGTCGCCCACGCCGATGCCCAGCGCCACCCGGCCCGGCAGCCACTCGGCAAGCGTGGCCCAGGTCGAGGCCACCACACTGGGGTGACGCGTCACCGGGTTGGTCACGCCCGTGCCGATGATGATGCGCTCGGTGCCCGCCACGCAGGCCGCCATGGTCACATAGCCCTCACGCCAGATGTTGGGCGAATCGCCGAACCACACGTTGGCGTAGCCGAGGTCCTCCGCTTGCTTGGTGAGCTGGCGCATGGTGCCGATGTCGGCGGTGGGGAACAGGCCTACGCCGCGGTTCATTCAGCCTTCCTTCACGATCACGGCCGGCCGCATCGGCGGCGGCGTTTGCTGGCTGCGCGGGGCGATCCGGAGCTGGCCCTCCACCACCACGACGCTGATGCCGGGCAGGTCGCCCCTGGCCATGCTCTCCAGGGCGTTCGCCCCAGCCGCACCAAAAATCTTATCGCACACGACCACATCCGCCGGCGCGCCAACCTCGATCCGGCCGGCCTGCAGCTGGTGAGCACGGGCGGTGTTGCCGGTTGCCGCGGCGATGGCCAGCTCCGGAGCAAGCCCGCCCACCCCGCTGAGGAACAGGATGTTGCGCAGCATCCCGCGCGGGATTACGCCGGTGCCTCCCGGCGTATCCGTCCCGAGCGTCAGTCGATGCAGCGCGCCTTCCTCTTGCAGCGCCTTCAGGGCCACCAGGCTGGCCCGATAGTTCATCGAGCTGCATATCTCGGCGAAGCAGCCGGTCTCACGGATCGTCCGCTCGATGTCCTGGTCGGGCATCGGGATCGGTCCGCCGCTGATGTGGCCGATCACGTCCGGCGCGACCCGGCGCACGACATCGAAGCCGGCCACCACGCTGGCGCCGGATCGGGAAACGCCGCCGCTGTGGATCTTCACCGTCATGCCGCGCTGTCGGGCCCAGCTCACGTACTGCTCGGCCTCGCCCGGCTCTCCCGTGGACCAGTCGTAGAAGATGAACTTCACGTTCGTGCAACCGTGGCCGGCCGCGGTGTCGAAGTCCTTCTCGGTCAGGCCCGGCACCAGCAGCAGTGTCCCCGCTTCGACGTGCATGCCCAGCGGCCTGAGCCGGGCGATCGTTTGACGCGCCACGATGACGATAGACAGCACGAGCTCCGGCGTGAGCTGCTCGAACGGCAGCCCCGGATGGTGCAGCTCGCCAGCCGACACGACTGTGGTCGTGCCGCCATGAACGTAGTTCGAGAGCCAGCCGATGGCGTCCTGGGCAGGCGTGTACTCCCCCGCTGTCGGGTGGACGTGGCCGTCGATCAGCCCCGGCATGACCATTGTGCCCCTGGCGTCGACGATGACGTCGGCCTCCGCCCGCCCGCCGCCGATCTCGCGGATGACCCTATCCTCGACATACACGCTGTCCGCATCCAGCAGCGGCCGCTCGACGATCCCCGAGCACAGGCTGCCGATGCCATGGATCAGCAAAGAGCTCATGGGCTCACCCGCCGCTCGAAGTACGACAAGGTGAGCGATGTACCGCGGATCGGCGAGGTCAGAATCCCGGCAATTCCGCCAGCAGCCGGCCGTAGCCCCGCAGCGGCTGGCGGACGCTGAAGTGCTTCTGCACCGCCCACACCCGCGCAGGCGTGGCCTGGACGCATGGCATGGCCAGGTCCTGCTCCAACGGTTCGATGATGTCCAGGATGCGCCACCCGGCGCCCAGCATGTAGACGCCGTCTACATAGCGGTGCTTGCGCACGGCGGCGCGAGTGTGGGCGTAGACCTGCTTCGATGAAAGCAGACCGACGTCGGCGAACGGCACCTCGATGCCGTCCATGTCCAGCACCTCGAAGCCGGCGTCGGTGAAATACTGGGCGAATATGTCGTTGATCTCGCCCTTGAAATAGGTCACGCCGACGATGCGGCGCAAGCCCAGGGTGCGCATGGCGTCGGCCTGGGTGCTGCCGCTGGTGATCACCGGGACGCCGTATTTGGCCTGCCAGGCATCCAGCAGCTCGCGCTCCTTCTTATGGCCGTGAACCATGAACGGCGGCGCACCCTCAGGATGGATCAGGTCCACCCCGATGCGCGCCAGCTCCGCCACCTTGCCCTCTATGACGTCGAGCGCGCCCTTGAACTCGTCGACGGTGCCTTTCTCGAAGCCGACGAACAGCGGGATGCAGGCGATGCCGTCCGGGATGAGCTTGATGAACTCCTCCAATGAGCCCGGCCGGAACGTCGGCTTGATCACGCCGACAGTGCCGCGCCAGCTGGCGAACGACATCAGTACCCCGCCGGCTTGGCCGCCGCGGCGCCGAGAGCTGTGAGCCGTGGCTGGTGTGTCATCGTTCCTCCTCTTACTGGGCCGGGATTATCGCCTAATTGCAACAGGAGCGTGGAGAAACTCCATAGCCAGCCGCGTGTGGCACCCATAGTAATTCACGGACAAACTTCGAAATGCCTAGCCCAAACGGGCTGGAAAGCCCTAGCCAAGGCATTGTGTGTGTTAGGATGCTGCCGAAATTGGCACGATTGAGGGCGTAAGGAGTTCCATCGAATGGCGATGACCTTCCCGATGGTCGATGCCCAGCAGTTGTACAGGCAATGGCAAGATGGCAAGCTGCTGGACAATGACGAGCGCATCGCGCTCCGGACCACCGTCGCGTCTGATCCCAACAAGTCGCGCTTCGCGGACTTGCTGAAGAGCGTATCCGAGCGCGACAGCTAGCCCGCTCCTCTTCCGGTCTAGCGTCCCTCGATCAGATGTATCGCCCTGCGATTGCTTGTTGACGCCGCTTGCCTGCAGGTGTATGGTCTAAACCAAGCGGCGAGTAATCGTCGAAACGGCCCAATTTGAAAGGGGAGTACCGTGGCTAACCAAAAGCGCGGACCTCGTCCTGGCTCACCCCAGGCGAAGCGCGGTGGCCAAGCTGTCAGCAGCAAGTACGGCAAGGACTACTACACCGAGATTGGCAAGAAGGGCGGGCGCGCCGTCAAAGACAAGCACGGCCCGGACTTCTACTCGCTGATTGGGCGCAAAGGCGGAAACACCACCAAGGAGCGCCACAGCAGCAGCTTCTACTCGGAGATTGGCCGCAAGGGCGGCAGCTCGCGGCGCTCCGAGGCAGTTTCGAGCTGAAAGAAAGTGGCTCGCCGTTTAGGCGAGCCACTTTGGTTTCGCGGAGTTTGGGAACCGCCACAATCGGGTCATCTCGACCCCTTGACGGCCTGAAAGGCTCGCGTCAGGTGCGGGCGGGCAGTAACCCTTCGCGCTGGCGGACGGCCCTCGCAGCGGAGGGCCTCATCTATCCACTTGCCAGCGTCCCTCTAGCATCCTGGGATTGGTACTGCGCTTCATACAGCCTCCTGATTCAGTTTGCTGTCCTGTGTCGCAGGATAAGTCCACCGTAACGCGCCTCGCGGGGCCTGTCAATAATCGCGGCAAGCCTGGTTTTGGTTCGATTCCCGTCCGAATTTGTCCGGTTCGGACAATGCCTGTCCCCTAGCCCCGGTACACCGGCTCCGGCTGGGCGAACCAGTTTGCCAGGATGTGGTGGATGATGCGGTAGTTCTTCAGCTGCAGGCTGGCGTGGGACATGTACGGCATCATGGCGAACGTCTTATCCGGGTTGGGCAGGCGCTTGAAGAACTCCAGCAGGTCGTCGAAACCGGCGATGCCGTCGTACTGGCCGCGCAGGACGATCGTCGGCGCATCGATCTTCTCTGGATCGACCACCGGCAGGTTCTCGCACATATCGACGTAGGTGCCGGTCGGCACCGAATCGTCGAGCGCCAGGATTGCGTCGGCGAATGCGTCCACCACAGCGTCGTCGGCGCTGCCAGGATGATCGCGGGTGAAGATGCTGTGGACGAAGGCGCGGTCGATTGGCCGGCGGTTGACAGCCTTGAATTCGGGCAAGCGCTTGCGGCGCTCCTCCAAGGTCGGGCTGCCCTCCCCCGTCCAGACGAAGGCGTCCAGCGCCAGCCGCTTGATCCGCTCCGGGTGTCGCTGAGCGAACAGCGCTGCCCGCAGCGCGCCCGACGATACGCCGTACACCAGGAACTTGTCAGCCTTGCGCGTTTGCATGATGTAGTCGCTGGCTGCTGCCAGGTCGTCGGCAACGTTGGCGATGTCGCAGTTGATGTCGCGATCCTTCGTCGACCGGCCGTAGCCTTCCATATCGACGCACCAGACGTCGTAGCCGAGGCCAGCCAGCAAGTCCATGAGAGACGAGTTGGGGCGGCCGGGAACCTGCAGGTCGAAGCTTGGCGTCGAGGCCATCGACGAGTCGTGCACGAGCAGGACGGTGCCGTGGCTGTCCTCGGGCGAACCGGCATATTTTTCCCAGAGGTACAGCCGCACGTCCTCGCCTTTGGTCGTCCAGTGCTCGACACCCGAAATTTTTTGGCTCACTCGGCCATATTACGATTCGCCGGCCGGCGTTCGCAGCTTGGCGAAGGCCGGCAGCACTTCGGCCATGCAGCGCTCGAGCTGGCCGAGCTGATCGTCGCAGGTGAAACGCAGGATGGGCGTGCGGCAATCGGCTTCGACGAACGTGGCGATCTTGTCGATGACGGCTTGCGGCGGGCCGTAGGCCAGCCAAGACTTGAGCTTCTCGTCGCTCACGCCGGCGGCGCCGTAGTAGTGCTCCAGGAACTCCACGGATTGGCGGTGCGCCAGCGCGGCGTCTTCGTTGATGTTGACCATCATGTGCAGGCTGGAATCCTGCATGGCTGCCAGGCGCCCATACTCGTCAGCATACTCGCGCACCTGCTGCCAGCGCTCGCGGAAGACGTGTACGGGCGTGCCGTCGGTCTGCCACCCGTCACCGTACTTGGCCACCCGACGCAGGGCTATCTCCACGATGCGCGGATCGGCGTCCTCCGCCGGGTTGGAGGCAACGATGATGGGCAGCGGCTGCTGCGCCGGCTTGGGCTGCGCGTCCACCTCGCGGAAACGGTAGAAGCGACCCTCATGGGTGACCGTCGGTTCCGGCCCCCAGAAGCGCCGCAGCAGCTCTACCCCTTCCTCCAGCCGCGGCCCACGCTCGCGCGACGGCACCCCAAAGTTGGCCAGCTCCTCCGCGAACTTGCGTCCTTTAGCGTCTGAGCCGCCCAGGCACACAGCCAGGATGGTCCGGCCGCCGGACAGCCGGTCCAGGCTTGCCCATTGGAGGGCCAACTGGAGCGGATGCCGCAGCGGGAAGGTGGCCAGGCACACCGTCCCCAGCTTCACCCGCTTGGTCCGCACCGCCAGCGCCGACAGAGCGACGATGGCCTCCAGCCGCGGCTTGGACAGGAAGTTGTCGCCCACCCAGACTGAGTCGAACGCCTCCTCGGCCAGCTCGGCCGTGCGCAGCATTGTTTCGACGGGCAGCCCCAGCAGGACCGCCCGATTGGGCAGGCTCAGTCCAAATCGCAGCATCTCCCCTTAAGGCTAAGACAAGTACTTTCGCAGCGGCTCCCAATACACCTGGCGCGCAACGCCCGGGCCTGAGGCGTCCACGCGCGTCACCGTCGCTTCCAACCCTGCGGTGACGTGACTGACGTCTTCGTCCTGCACGCATTCCGGACGAGGCGGTGCGGCAGCAGCACGAGCTGGGCTTATACGGCTGCCTGGACGGCCTGGTCGCCTACCTCAGCCAGCCAGCTGCGTAAGGACGAGCTCCGCCAGCACACTTGCTTCGGTCTCCATGTCCGCCACGGTGACGAAGTCCACCCCGGTCAGGCCCGGCACCGGGCAAGCGGCGCCGAACATGATCGTCGGAATGCCCGCTGAGGCAGTGCCGCCGGCGTCGTACGTGCCCCCGTGGTGGTACTCCTGGGCGCGGTGGCCGCGAATAATCTGGTTGGCGGCTTGGAAGGCGCGAACGTAAGGCTCGTCCGGTGCCACCAGCGCCGGCAGCATGAACACGCCTGGCTCGACCGTCAGGCCGTAGGGAGCCATGTCCCCCAGGTGCTGGCGGATCTCACCAGCGGCTGACTCGGGCTCCTCTCCGGGTAGAAGCCGGCGGTCGATAGTCAGGTAGGCATCCGACGGCAGGGTGTGGGGCGCCAGCGGCTCAAACGCCAGCTTGTAGACGACGGCTTGCCGGCCGCCCAGGATCGGATGCGTGTCCGGCCAGGTCAGCGTTTTCAGCCGGTTCATGACCTCGTTGGCGCCGTCGATGGCACTCAAGCCGGCTTGGGGCACGCTGGAGTGTGTGCTCTTGCCTCGGACGTGAACGTTCACGTCCACCCGGCCGCGGTTGCCCAGCGACATACGCAGCCCGCTGCCGTACTGCACCACGCAGAAGCCGGGCTTTTCCGGCAGCGCCTCCAGGATGGCCGCCGTACAGGCATGGCTGCTGCGGCCCTCGCAGTTCACCGACCAAAACAGCCGCCCACCCGGCCGCGCGCCGGTGTCCACCAGCAGCTTGAACACCGCCAACAGCACCGCCTGGTGAGCTTTGTTCTGGCTTACGCCCATACCGAACACCGCCAGTTCGTCGAAGCCGTAAGCAACGGCGCTCTCGACCTTGCCCGTAAACGGGCCCTCCATCAGGTTGTGGTGCTGGCTTACGCAGTAGCTCTGGATGAGCACTGAACGCCCGGTCCCGAGCGGTCCGAACGCCGCCACCAGGTTGTTGCCGGCGTCGATCACCTCCGGCACGCCGATGCGCTCCAGCTCGGGCCGGACCACGCCCTGCACGTAATGCACCAGCTTGGGATCGTCCGGCTCCATGAGGGTCTCGTGCCCCAGCTCGACGTTGGTCGGAACCTGGCACAGTCGACTGGCCACGTCGACGAGGTAGCCGCGGTCGACTCGAGAGTCTGTCAGCGTGCTTCGGTCCAGGCGTTCACACGCCGGTTGACGATCTGCAGCAACGCCAGCGTCCCCACCGCGATGATGACCACGACCAGCGCGATAGACAGAATGCCGGCCACGTCGAAACTGCCGTCGAAGTCGTCGTCCAGGGCGCCCAAGCCCACCAAGGCAATGAAGATCTCGCCGTTGATCATGCCCTTCACCGAACGCGCCAGGCCAAGGCGCAGCCCAGCCATCAGCAGCGGTCCCGCTGCCCTGACGGTGACGTCGAAGAAGATCTGCCGGCGGCTGGCGCCGAAGCAGGCGGCCATTTCCGGCAGGCTGGGCGATACTTCGGTCACAGCCGTGTAGGTGTTCACGATGATGAACACGATGGTGTACAGCAGGATCACCGCGATCAGCGTCCAGCGCGATAGGCCAAAGAACACGAAGAAGATCGGCGCCATAACGATTGAGGGCGCCATCAGCAGCGCGTTGACGTAGACGCGCAGCGCGTAGTTCACCTTGGGGAACAACGCCATCAGCGTGCCGATGCCAACTCCGGCCACAACCGAGATGGAATAGCCGGCGACGAGATTCCCCAGGCTCTCGAGCAGCGGCGCCTGGAGCTGGCCGTCCGACCACAGCCCGCCAAGCTTGGCCAGCACGGCGCTGAGCGGCGGCAGCCAGGTCAGATGGCCGAGCATGCCGATCAGCTGCCACAGCAGGGCGCCGCTGAGGACGGCCAGCGCCCCGACTCCCGTGCCATTGGCGAGATCCAGCTTGAGGCGCCGCGCAGGCCGGCGAACGGCGATGGCCAAGCTCATGTGCCCAACGCCCTCCACACCGCGGCGCGAATGTCGCCAAACGGCGCGCTTTCTTCCATGTCGCGCGAGCGCGGCCGAGGCAGATCGACAGACAGGACGGCCGCAATACGTCCCGGCCGCGCCGTCATGACCACAACCCGGTCCGACAGGAACACTGCCTCGTCCACGCTGTGGGTGACGAACACAGCGGTCTTCTTATGCTGCTCCCAAATACGCAGCAGCTCCACCTGCATGCCGCGCCGTGAGATCTCGTCGAGGCTGCCGAAAGGCTCGTCCATCAGCAGGATCTGTGGCTCGACGGCGAGCGCCCGCGCCAGACCGATGCGCTGCTGCATTCCACCCGAGAGCTGCTTCGGCAGCGAGTGCTCGAAGCCCTCCAGTCCGACGAGCTCCAGCAGCTCCTGCGCGCGTGCTAAACGCTGCTCCTTGCCCATGCCCCGCAGCTTCAGTCCGAAGGCGACGTTGGTCAGCGCGTCGGCCCAGGGCAGCAGGGCATAGTCCTGGAACACCATGGCGCGCTCCGGGCCCGGGCCGCGCACCTCCTCGCCAGCCACAAGAACACGCCCCTGCTCGGGGCGCGCCATGCCGGCCAGCATGCGCAGCAGCGTCGTCTTGCCGCAGCCACTGGGGCCGATGATGCTCACGAACTCGCAATCCTGGACCTCCAGCGAGACCCCGTCGAGCACGCGCAGATCCTCCATCTCGCCGGCAGCGGATTTCCGCGGGAACTGCTTGTAGACCTGCTGGACTTCGATGACCGGCCGCCCGCTTTCGCGGGTAACGCTGGCCTTGTCGAACGCGGCGATGGTCATGCGCCCTCCATGGACAAGACGGTAGTTTTGTCCATGGCCGCGCCGCGAACACGCCGCTCCAGCCAGCTGAGCCCGCTCAGAAGCAGCACCGACTGCACGATCAGCAGGAACACCACGGCAAAAATCGTCGCCGAATCGTAATGGCCTTGGGCGTCGAGGATCAGCTTGCCGAGACCGACTGCCAGCAGCGTCAGCTCCGCCAGCAGCATGCCTGAGATCGCATGCGCCAGCCCCTGCCGCAAACCGGTCATGACGGCCGGAAGCGACCCCGGCAACAGCAGCTCGCGCCACAGCTGGAGCTCGGAGGCGCCGTAACCCCGGCACATCTCCCACAAGTTTTCGGTGATGGTCAGGATTCCAGCTCGGCAAGGGACCACCACGAAGGTGATGGCGAACATGAAGATGACGACCACTCGAGCCTGGAAGGTCAGCCCGAACACCATCAGCACGATTGGCATCACCAGCGCCAACGGCGTGATCAGGGCGATGTTCACGTACGGATCGGCGGCCGCCTCCAGCCAGCGGTAGCGCCCCATGGCCATCCCCAGCGGGATACCGACGACGATGGCCGCCAGGTAGCCCACCAGCAGTGCCAGCTCGCTGGTGGCCAGCGCCTGCCAGAACTCCGCGCTCAGCATCGTCTGACCCACGGCGATGGCGAAGGTGCTGAACGTCGGGATCAGGATGTTGCCCCGGCCCGGCACCAGCTGCCACACCAGCACCAGCGGAATAGCCACGGTCAGTGGCATGACCAACTGCCACATCCGGTCCCGCTGCTGCGCCCGCGGCCAGCGGGCGCGTGGGTCAGCTGTCAGCACGCCGTGGCGTCGGACTTGCCGATCTGAGCCAGCACCTGGTCCAGGGCCTTGGTATCTGTAAGCTGGGCGGCCTTCATATTTGCCGGAGTGAAGGTGTACTGGCCACCGAACAGGTCCAGCTCTTTCTGGACGTCGTCCCCACCTAGGCCGCCGTTGGCGCACCACACTTTGGTGTCCGCATATTGCTTGGCGATGGCCGCCGCGCTGTCCCCCAGCTTGAGGTACTTGCCGTCCAGTTGGGGCAGCGTGCTCGGGTCCTTGTAAATGGCGCGGATAGCTTCCAAATGGGCCTTGACGAAGGCCTGGACCACCGCCGGATGATCGTTGATCATCGTTTCGTTGGACACCACCACGTCGCGCCCGATGCCCGGCAAGGTCTCGCTGAAGTTGGCTAATACCCGGAACTGGCCCGGCTTGTCCGCCATGATTCGCACGACATCGCCACCCTCGAGCGGTGAGGCGTCAATCTGCCCGGCCTCCAGCGCCTGCCGCCGCAAAACGGAGTCCGGAATGATGACGTTGTTGGGCTGCGCTTTGGGGCAGGTGGTCTGCAGGTAAATCTTGACGTAAGCGGTGCTGATGCCCGTGGTCGAGAACAAGCCCATCTTCTTGCCGTTGAGCTGGTCGCAGGTGGCGATGCTGTTCGTGGTCACCAAGCTCCAGGCGTTGTTGGCGCGAGCGTCGATGACCTTGATCTTCAGACCCTTGTCGATAGCGGTGGCGGGGTCCGTCACACCACTGGACGAAAGTTGGATCTGGTTGTTCTGGAGCGCCTGGAAGCCCAGCTGGGTGCTCTTGAAGTCGACGTTGGGCTGCACGTTGAAGCCCTGCTGCTTGAGCGTGTCCAGGGCCATCAGGATGGGCAGATAGGCCTGGTCCGGACTGGAGTTGTTGCCCAGGGCAATGGGCGTGTTGTCGACCGCGCCCGACGCGCTGGGCTTGGCAGCGCTGGATGTTGCGGGAGCGCTCGATGCCGCCGCCGGCTTAGCTGAGGCGGAGGCAGCCGGCTTGGCCGCCGCCGAACTGGCTGGCGCGGCGCTGGCCGCGGGTTTGGCGCTGGCCGGTGCGGTGGACGGTGCGGCGCTCGGCGAAGCCGATGGGGCGGCTGCGCCGCCGCACGCTGCCAAGCTGATTGCAATTAGGCCGGTCGCCAACAGACGTGAGCTCACAAGCATGTGCCTCTCCTTACGGAAATTTCGAATCGTGCCTTATGGTAGCGAAACAAGATAGTCCTCATAGTCAGCTCGAGGGGCTGACCGCCGCGCGCGATGCCGCCCAGCGCGCGTGGTGCGCTCGAGCCCGGGCGATGTGCTCCTTGGAAGCTGCCTCCACTCCGGGGGCGTCGTGGGCCAAGAGCCCCTCGGCAATGCGCTCGTGCTCGTCGACGACCAGCTGGCCGCGCTCGGGGTTGGCGAAGCAGCGCAGCGAGAAGGTGCGCACCAGGTCGTGCAGGTTGCCGGCCATCTCCATCAGGTGGCGGCTGCCGCTGGCGCGGTAAATGACCTCGTGGTAGCGCCGGTTGGCGCGGGTCATCTCCAGCCAGTCGCCGTCTTGGACGCACTCACGCTGGGTGTCCATCAACACCCGCAACCTGGTGAGGTCGTCTTCGGTCACGCGCGGCGCGGCCAGGCGGCCTGCCAGGCCGTCGATGACCTCGCGAATGACGTAGATCTCCTCCGCTTGCACGGCGTCGATCTCCCGTACCACCATGCCCCGCGCCGGATCGATGGACACCAGGCCTTCGGCGCTGAGGCGCTTGAGGGCTTCGCGGACAGGCGTGCGGCTGCTGTCGAACTGCTGCGCCAGCTCGAACTCTACGAGGCGCGTACCCGGCGGCAGCTTGCCCTCCACAATCCGGTCGCGCAATGAGCGGTACACTCGTTCGCTGCTCGGCAGCGCGGCCAGCGCAAGAGCATCGATAGTCATGGCAGTGTTGTCGGCCATTGTATACAATGGTGCGCAGTTCACATTTCTGGAGACGAGATTATGGGCAAAAGCCTACGCGATTACCTGGAGCTGCTCAAGAAGGAGCGCCCCAACGACCTCAAAGTCATCACCCGCGAGGTCGATCCTATCCACGAGATATCCGGCCTGGTGGAGAAGCTGCAGAAGCAGAATCAGTTCCCGGCGCTGCTGTTCAAGAACGTCAAGGGCTCGCAGTTCCCGGTGCTCATCAACCTGCACGCCTCGTTCGAGCGTATGGCGCTGGCCGAAGGCGCCAAGGACCTCCTGGACATGGAGATCACCCAGGCCGAACGCGAGAACAACCCGCTGGAGCCCGTCAAGATCGACGCCAAGTCCGCGCCTGTGAAAGAGGTCATCTGGGCCGACAAGGACGCCGACCTGACCAAGTTCCCGTTCACCCACAAGAACGAGCTCGATGCCGGCCGCTACATCTCGGCGGGCGTGACCATCATGCGCGACCGCGAAGGCCGCCTCAACATGGGCATGTATCGCCACCAGATCCAGGGGCCCCAGCAGTTGGGCATCATGATCAACCCCGCCAACCACGGCGCCCACATCCTGCGCGACTGGGAAGAGGCCAAAGAGCCGTGCCCGGTGGTCATCGCCATTGGCCACCACCCCTGCTTCTACATGGCCGGCGTGTCCAAGGTCCCGCCTGGCGAGGAGATCAAGCTGGCCGGCTCGCTGCTGGGCGAGGCGCTCGAAGTCACCGACGGCGAGACCGTACCCTTGCCCGTGCCCGCCCAAGCTGAGATCGTGATCGAAGGCTACGTCCATCCTGGCGAGCGCCACATGGAAGGCACCTTCGGCGAGTGGCCCGGCTACTACAACAAAGAGGGCCAGTGCACCTACGT
>DAIUFO010000010.1:20298-25218 GCA_036844545.1 Chloroflexota bacterium | reverse complement strand
CGTCGAGGTGCCCCTACCCGCCATCTCCCATGACGAGTGGCGAGCCTATCTGGCTCGCAAATTCACCGACGTGGGCCAACACCTGCGGGCAGTGCTCATTCCGCAGATTCTGGAAGCAACCGGCGGCCATCCAGCCGACACCATGGAGGTCTGCCGGCAGTTGAGCATCCTGGACGCCTCCGGCGAGCTGGACGACGAGGTCGACGATTCCGTGGTGCCGCTGGCGGTGGAGCTGGCCGAAGTCGCGCTCGGGCCGGTCTTCGAGCAGGTGTGGGTCGCGCTGGGCTCGACCGGCTACAGCCGCACCGTCGCTGCCCGTTTGGCGCACGGGAAGCCGCCATACGGCGCCGCCAAGGCGCACGGGCGCCAGAGCCATCCTCGTCGCACCGAAATTCCATCCCAAACGCTGAATAGGGCGCTCAAGGCGCTCATCGACAAGGGACTCGTCTCGAAAGCCGGTCGCCACTATACCTTCCGCGAGCCGATGTTCGAACGCTACGTCCAACGCTTGACGGATGTTTAGGACGGGCTATCCCGGCCTGGACCAGGTGAAAGCCGCTTAGGCGAACGTGAGGAGCTGGCGGGCCACCTCACCGCCGGCGAGGGCCTCGAAGCCGTCGTTGATGGCTTCGAGCGGCAGGCTGCGCGAAACCAGGCGGTTCACCGGCAGCTTGCCCGCGGTGTAGAGACGCATCAGCCGCGGCACGTCCAGAGCCGGCACGGCCGAGCCCATGTACGACCCTTTCAACGTGCGTTCGTGGAGCACAAGCACGACCGGCGAGATGCTCAGGCGCTCGTCAGCAGGCGCGAGACCCACCGCCACTGTGGTGCCGCCGCGACGCGTGGCGCGAAAGGCCGACTCGAGCAGCTTGCCGCTGCCGACGGCTTCGAAGGCGTAGTCGGCGCCGCCACCAGTAAGGTCCCGCAGCTCCTTCAAGGCCTCCGTTCGACCGCCGTCGATGGCATGCGTCGCGCCCAGCTCCAGCGCCAGCTTGCGCTTGGATTCGAGCAAGTCGAGCACGACGATGGGGTCGGCGCCGGCCAGCTTGGCGCCCATCACTACCGACAGCCCGACGCCTCCAGCCCCGAACACGGCCACCGCGCTGCCAGGCTCGACCTTGGCGGTGTTGATCGCCGCGCCCACGCCAGTGAGCACGGCACAGCCGAAGAGCGCCGCCAGGTCCAGCGGAAATTCAGGATCGATCTTGATCAGCGACTCCTGGGCGACTACGACCTGGCGGGAGAAGCCGGATACGCCAAGCAGGTGGTAGGCCCCTTTGAACCGCACCGCGCCGCTCATGAGCGTGCCATTCGCGTTCGCCAGGCCGCCCTTCTCGCACAGCGCGGCGCGGCCGCGCAGGCAGAAGCGGCAGGCTCCGCAGGTGGGCACCCACGACAGCACCACGTGATCGCCAGCCGCTACGCCGTGCACTCCTCGTCCGACTTCCCGCACGATGCCACTGGCCTCGTGGCCCAGCACGATCGGCGTCTGCCGCGGCAAGCTGCCGTTGATGATGGACAAATCGGAATGGCACAACCCGGCGCTGGCCACCTGCACCAACGCTTCGCCTTCGCCTGGCCCGTCCAGTTCGATGTCCCGGACGTCCAGCGGGCGGGTTTCCCCGTAAGGCCGCTCCACGGGAGCGCGGTCCAGGACCGCGGCGGTGGTCAGCATGCCGGCACGCCTATGACGATTGCTCGGCAGGCACGACACTGGCCGGGCGAGGATCACCGAGACGGGGCGCCAAGGGCTCGGGCTCCGGGCCACGCCGGCCGTTCTTGAGCCACATGGCGACGGTGCCCCAGATGCCTCGCCGCAGCCCCAGCACGATGACGATGAACAGCGCTCCCGTGACCACGCCAGTCGCGTCAGTCAGGCGGGCGGTCGTAGACAGCCAATCCTGCAGCAGCAGCACCACGGCGGCGCCGAAGACGCTGCCCCAGATGGTGCCGATGCCGCCCAGGATGGTCATGATGACCGCGGTCCCGGACGTGGTCCAGTCCACCAGGTCCAGCCCGGCCGTGCCGTGGGCGATGGTGTGAATGCCGCCGGCCGTACCGGCCAGCGCGGCCGCGAGCATGAAGCCCAGCAGTTTGTAGCGGCTGGTGGCATAGCCCAAGGCTTGAGCCCGCGGCTCGTTGTCGCGGATGGAGACCAGCACGTGGCCGAAGGGCGAGTGCACGATGCGATAAGCCGCCGCGTAACAGATGATCACCAGCGGCAGCGCCGCGTAGTAGTAGGTCGTGGCGTTATTCAGGTCGAGCCCGGGGAACAGCCGGGGGATTCCCTGGATGCCGTTCTCGCCCCCGGTGACTGGCCGCCACTCGTTCACCAGGTAGAACACCATCTCGCCGAAGGCCAGCGTCACCATGGCGAAGTAGATGCCTCGGGTGCGGATGGACAGGTAGCCGATTGGCAGCGCCAGCGACGTGGCAAAGACGAGCGAGCCCAGCACGGCAAGAGGGAAAGCCACGTGGAAGCGGCTGGCCAGCACCGCGGCGGTGTAGCCGCCGCTGCCCCAGAAGGCAGCCTGCCCGAACGACAACAGGCCACCGAAGCCCAGCAGCAGGTCGACGGAGACGGCGAACACGCCCCACAGCAGGATGTCGAGCGCCAGCACGGGGTAGACTTTCAGGGGCAGCAGGAGGATTGCCACCAGCGCCGTGGCGGCGAGCGCGAACGCCCTGGCCCTTCGCGCCGTCACGCACTTGCCTCCCTAACCCCGAACAGTCCGGACGGCCGCCACAGCAGCACCACGGCCATCAGCACGAAGGCCAGGATGTTCGTCAGCGCCGGGTTCACGATCGCGCCGATGCCGCCCACCAGCCCAACCAGGAAGCCTGCGGCCACGGCGCCAAGGATGGAGCCCAGCCCGCCGATCACCACCACCGCGAAGATCAGGATGATCAGGTCGGCCCCCATCAACGGCGCCACTTGCCGCATGGGCGCCGCCAGCACTCCGGCCAGCGCGGCGAGCGCGATGCCGAAGCCGAACACCGGCGTTATCCAACGGTCCACGTCCACCCCCAGCGCGCGGGTCAAGCTCGGCCGCTCCGTGGCGGCGCGGACCACCATGCCTACGCGCGTGCGCTCGATCAGGTACCAGACCAGCGTGCACGCTGCCAGCGAGAACACGATCACGAACAGGCGGTAATTGGGAAACGCGAACGTCCCAAGCACCGTCGCGCCGCTCAGTCCGGGAGGGCTGCCGTAGGGCTGACCCTGCACGCCATAGCGCAGCCGCACCACGTCCTGGACGAACAGCGTGAGCCCAAAGGTGAGCAGGAAGTTGTAGAGCGGGTCCAGGGCATAGAGCCGCCGGATAAGCGTCCGTTCAGCCACCATGCCCAGCAGCCCCACCGCTAACGGCGCGGCCACGATCGCCCACCAGAAGTTAACGTGCGCCTGCTGCAGTAGGACGTAGGCGGCAAAGGCGCCCAGCATGTAGAAGGCGCCGTGGGCGAAGTTGACCACGCGGAGCATCCCGAAGATGACCGCCAGGCCCAACGACAGCAACGCATAGAAGCTGCCGTTGACAAGCCCGTTGAACAGCTGGATGAGGACGCCGCCGAGGCTCACAGCGGGTGGGCTGCTCCTCTAGGAATACATCGTGCAGGTCGATTCGGCCTCGGGCCGGAAAGCCTTGTCGGCGGCTACGGTGTTCACGATCTTGGAGTAGTCGCCCGGCGTCGTGATCTGGCTCTGCGGCTTCACCTGCGCGCTGAGCACGTCGTGCACCAGCAAGTGATCCTTGTGCCGGATGGTCCCGTTGCGCACGAACATATCGTTGAACTTGTAGCCGTCCAACGCCTTGACGACAGCATCGGCATCATCCGTTCCGGCTCGCTTAACGGCGTCCAGATACTGATAGGTGGCCGAGTACACCGCGGCGTGATCGAAGGTTGGCAGGCTGCCGGTCTTGGCTTTGAACTTGTCGGCCCAGGCCTTGGAGGCATCGTCCCAGCTCCAGAGCCACGGTGTGGTGTAGTACACGCCCGCCACTGCGTCGGGCCCTACCGACTTGATGTCAGTGTCGAACAGCAGGCCGATGGCCAGCTGGATCTTCTGGTCCTTGAGCTTGAACTCGTTGTATTGCTTGATCACGTTCACCAGGTCACCCCCCGCCTGCATGGCGCCAAGCACCTGGGGTTTCAGCGTCGGGGCCTTCAGCAGCAGGTTCGAAAAGTCGCCCGACGTGTTGGGGAAGGGGCTGGGATCGCTTGCCAGCACCTTGCCGCCGCCAGCCTGGATGGCCTTCGTGAAGGAGCGGTTCATGTCCTGGCCGTAGGCGTAGTTGGGATAGATGATGTACCAGTCCTTGCCGCCGTTCTGGATGACTGTGGGCGCGGTGCCGAAGGCCAGCATGTAGGTGTCGTAGCCGTAGTGGTAGGTGTAGGGGTTGCACACCCCGCCGCCGCTGCCGTTGGGATAGGCCTTGCCTTCGGTCAGCTCGCTGCTGGCTGCACCGGTTGGGATGTACAGCTTGTGCTTCTGCCTGGCTACGTCGGCGATGGCCAGCGCGGTCGACGAGGTGGGCGTGTCGGTGATCATGTCCACGCCGTTGCGGTCGTAGAACTCGGAAGCCTTGTTGGTGGCCACGTCGGGTTTGTTCTGGTGGTCGGCGCTGACGATCTCAATGGGCCCGCCGATGGAGCCTTTACCGTTCTTGGCTTCCCAATCGTCGGCTGCCATTTGGGCCGCGGCAACGCTGTTCTTGCCGCCCAGGTCGGCATAGATCATGGTCATGTCGTTGATGACACCGATCACGACTTTCCCGTCCGTGAGCTTGGCCGCGCCGGTGGCAGCAGCTGAGCCGCCAGGCTTGGCTGCCGCTGAGGCCGCGCCGGAAGCGCTGGCAGCCGTTGAGGCCGCGGGTTTGGCCGAAGCCGTGGCAGAGGCCGCGACGGAAGGCTTGGCTG
>DAIUFO010000010.1:1179-20288 GCA_036844545.1 Chloroflexota bacterium | reverse complement strand
CGGACGTTGGCCCAGAAGCGGTCGTAAAGCGCCGGGGCTGCCGCCGACGAGGCTGGCGGGGGTGAGGCAGGCGCGCTGCTGGCGGGCGCCGCCCCGCCACCGCAGGCTGTCACTAAGAGCATCGCGCCGATCCCGACGCTGGCCAATTTCGAGCTGTTGTGTCTCATAGACTGGTCTTCCTTCCTAAACAAGGATGCGAATTTGCGCGATTGTACATCTCACACTCCCAGGTGCTCCAGCAGCTCCTCCTCGCGCTCGATGACCTGGCGGTTGTCCATCGTTTCGACGATTTGCCCTTCCGACAGCAGGTAGTGCCTGTCAGCCAGGGCCGTCGCAAAGCGCAGGTTCTGCTCCACCAGCAGGACCGTGAGCCCCTGGGCCTTGACTTCGCGCAGGATTTCAGCAACTTGCTGGACCAGCACCGGCGCAAGGCCCTCGGTCGGTTCATCCAGCAGCAGGACCTGGGCGCCCATGCGCAGCACGCGGGCGATGGCCAGCATCTGCTGCTCGCCGCCGGACAGCTTGTTGCCGGGGAAGCGCCGGCGCGCCTGGAGCGCCGGGAACATCCCGTACACTCGGCTCAAGGACCACGGCCCGGGCCCGACGGCCGGCGGCAGCAGCAGGTTCTCCTCAACAGTGAGGCTGGCGTAGATGCCGCGGTCGTCCGGCACGTAGCCCAACCCGGCCCTGGCCCGACGGTGGGCGGGCCACCCGGACACGTCGGCGCCATTCAAGCTGATCCGTCCGCTGACGTGCGGGTGGAGGCCCATGATGCAGTGCAACACCGTGGTCTTGCCGGCGCCGTTGCGGCCAACGAGTGTCACCAGCTCGCCGGGCTGCACATTCAGGCTGACGTTGCGCACGGCCTGGGCTTGGCCATACCAGGCGCACAGGTCCTCGACCTCAAACATGCGCTTCGCCCAGGTAGGCGGTGATCACGCGCGGATCCTGCCGCACGGCGTCGTACGGCCCCTGGGCGATGATTTTGCCGTACTGCAGCACAGTCACCGCATCGGCCAGCTCCGACACCACGCGCATGTTGTGCTCAACCAGCACGATGGTGCGGCCGGCCCGCATCCGTTTGATGAGCTCGATCGTCTGGTGCACGTCGCTCAGGGCCATGCCGGCCGTTGGCTCGTCCAGCAGCAGGATCTTGGGATCGAGCGCCAGGGCCAGGGCGAGCTCGAGGGCACGCTTCTGGCCATACGGCAGGCTGCTGGCCGGCCGAGCAGCCAGCTCCGCCAGCCCCACCTGGTCCAGAAAGCCGAGCGCGTCGTGGCGGAAGCGGTGCAGCGCACGGTCCGACGCCCACCAACGGTAGCCCAGCGTGGTCCTCGCCTGCAGCGCCAGCTGCACGTGTTCCAGCACCGTGAGCTGTTCAAACAGGCTGGTGATCTGGAACGATCGGGCTGCGCCCCGGCGCGCGATCTGGTCTGGCGAGAGGCGCGTCACATCTTCGCCGAAAAGGCTGATGCGGCCGGCCGTCGGCTTGAGAAAGCCGGTGAGCAGGTTGAACAGCGTCGTCTTGCCGGAGCCGTTCGGCCCCACCATGGCGTGGACCGAGCCCTCCTGCACCTGGAAATCGACGTCATCCACGGCTCGAAAGCCGCTGAACTCCTTGATCAGCCCCCTCGTTTCCAGGACAGCCATGGATGGGCGATTTTACATTGGCGCTGCTTGCGTGTGTGACATCCTATAGATGGAGCAAGCTGCATGGCCGTTTTGCCTTTCGATCTGTCGATGCGCTCTCAGGACGCGTGTTGGGATCGCGCACGTTGGGAGCAGCTCCCCGACGACGGCAACCGCTACGAAGTTGTCGACGGGGTGCTGTACATGTCTACTTCGCCGAGCCTGTTTCATCAGTGGATCATTCGGGAGGCGTTCCGGATACTCGCGACGCAAATCGATGATCTGGGTCTAGGCACGACCTTTTTTGCGCCAATCGGCTTGTTCATGCCGGGTTGCGACCCTGTCCAGCCGGACCTGGTCGTGATCCGCGCCGCGGATCGCTCCATCCTGCACGATGGCCACATCAACGGCGTCCCTACCGTACTCGTCGAGGTGCTTTCGCCCAGCAATCCCCGCTACGACCTGGAGACGAAACGAAAGGCCTACGCCAGGGCGGGCGTGCCGGAGTACGTGATCTTCCGGCCCGCTGCCAGGGATGTCATGGTCTGCTCCCAGCCTGACGATTCGCTGGGGGACTACGGGCATACGGAGCTGATCGCGTCCGACGGACAGATCGAGCTCGCCACGCTGCCGTTCCGGGCGCAGGTCGCCGATTTCTTCGCCGGAGCGCCTGACACCACTCTGTAGTCTCGGCTGCTAGCCTGTCAATTACAATGGCGCCGAGGATGCGGTTGGACGTGCTGCTCGTTGAGCGCGGTCTGGCGCCGTCGCGGGAGCGGGCTCAGGCGCTTATTCTCGAAGGCGCCGTGCGAGTGGCCGGCGAAGCCCGTTCGAAGGCGGGTGAGGCAGTGTTGGTCGACGCGCCCATCGAAGTCGTGGGGCCGGCGATGCCGTTCGTTTCGCGCGGCGGGCTCAAGCTGCGGCGGGCGCTGGAGGCCTTCGGCGTGGACCCCCGCGGTAAGGTCTGCCTGGACGTGGGCGCCAGCACCGGCGGCTTTACCGACTGCCTGCTGCAGGCCGGAGCGGTACGCGTCTACGCGGTGGACGTCGGCTATGGCCAGCTCGATTGGAAGCTGCGGCAGGATTCTCGCGTGGTCGTCATGGAAAAGACCAACATCCGACGTTTGACCGAACTGCCCGAGCAGCCGGAGCTGGCGACTATCGACGTGTCGTTCATCTCCCTCACCAAGGTGCTGGAGCCGGTCACTCGGTTGCTCGCGCCTGAGATCATCGCGCTGGTCAAGCCGCAGTTCGAGGCTGGGCCCAAGGCGGCGCCGAAGGGTGTGGTGCGCGACCCAGCCGTGCATCGCCGAGTGCTGGAAACGGTGCTCGAGCGCACGCGCGAGGTGGGCTGGGGCGCCCGCGGGCTGGTGGCCTCGCCCATTCTCGGGCCGGCCGGGAACCGCGAGTTCCTGCTGTGGCTCGACCGCGCCGGAGCTGACGTGGTAGATGCGGAAGCGGTGGAGCGGTGCCTGGCCAGCTGAGCGCCGTCTCCATCCTGTACAACCCGGCCGTGCCCAATGCGCACGAGCTGTCGGAGACGATCTCGGGGCTCTTGCGCCAGCGCGGGCTGACCGTCGGGAGCTGCGAGATCGAACGGCACACAGAGGCCGTCCCCTGCATCGCCGGCACGGACTTGATCGTGACTCTGGGCGGCGACGGCACGCTGCTGCGCGCGGCGCACTTCGCGGCGATGCCGGGCATTCCGATCCTGGGCGTGAACCTGGGCAAGCTCGGCTTCCTGTGTGACATGGGTCCCGATCGGATCATGGAGCAGCTGCCGTTCTATTTAGATGGAAAGGCCCAGGTTGAGGAGCGGCTCATGCTCCAGGCGGAGCAGCGGCGCAAGGGTCGCACCCTGCTGTCCGGCCACGCGTTGAACGACGTGGTCGTGGGCCACGCCTCAATCGCCAGCCTTATCCGGGTGCACGCCTCGATCAACGGCAACCTGCTGACGACGTTCGCCGCCGACGGGGTCATCGTCGCCACGCCGTCCGGCTCGACGGCCTATTCGTTCGCTGCCGGCGGGCCCATCATCCACCCCGCCGACCAGCACCTGCTGCTGACGCCGATCAGTCCCCACAAGCCGCGCTTCGGCTCCGTGGTTGCACCATCAAACGCCGTTATCACGCTCGAGCTGGAGAGCGCGGTGCCGGCGGTGATGAGCATCGACGGCGAAGCCGAGACCCCTGTCGAAAGCGGCGACGTGATTGAAGTCCGCGAGAGCCCCCACAAGACGCGCCTGCTGCGCCGCGACTCCGAGCGCTACTTCTTCCAAGCGCTGCGCTCGACGCTGAAATATGGCCTCGAACCGTAGGCAGGGGGCCTGCCATGGCGCCCTGTTGGAGCTGCGCATCAAAGACTTCGCCATCATCGACGAGCTGACGCTGACCTTGGAGCCAGGCCTGAACGCGCTCACGGGCGAGACGGGCGCCGGCAAGTCGATCCTGATCGACGCGCTCGGCGCGGTCTTGGGCGACCGAGTGAGCCCCACCATGGTGCGAGCCGGCGCCGGCAAGGCCCTGATTGAAGCCAGCTTCTCGCGCCCGGCTCGATTACCGGAGGACATCGAGCTGGACGAGGCCGAGGACGTCCTCATCCTCAGCCGGGAGATCGGCGCCAACGGCCGAGGCGCGGCACGCCTCAACGGACGCACTGTGCCCCTCTCGATGCTCCAGAGCGCGGGCCACGCGCTTGTAGACGTCCACGGCCAGAGCGACCACCAGTCGCTGCTGCGACCAAATACCCACCTGCCGTACCTGGACCGGTTCGCCGGCTTGGACGAGCAGCGGCAGCAGCTCGCCGCCATGGTCCGCCAGCTGCGCCAGGTCCGGCAAGAGGCTGGGCGCCTCCAAGGCGACGCCAGAGAGATGGCCCGAAAGCAGGACCTGCTGCGCTTCCAGGTCGCCGAGATCGACGCGGCCGAACTGTCGCCCGGCCAAGATGAGGAGCTGGCCAGCCGGCGCACGGTCCTGGCGAATGCCGAGCGGTTGCGCGAGGCGGTCACCTCAGCGTTAGGCGCCCTAAGCGACGAGCGGGCCGCGATCGATGGCAGCCTGGCCGCGGCTAAACTGCTGACCGACGCCTCACGGCTCGACCCAGGGCTGGCCGAGCACGCGGAGCAGGTCGACGGCGCGGCCGCCCAGCTCCAGGACACCAGCCGAGCGCTCCAACACTACCTGGACCAGATTGAGGCCGATCCGGACGAGCTGCAGCGCTTGGACGACCGGCTGGACCTGCTGCGCTCGCTCAAGCGCAAGTACGGCGAAACGCTGGAGGACGTGCTGGCCTTCGCCGAACAGGCCCGCTCGGAGCTCGGCGAGCTAATGGGCGCGGACGCCCGCATCGAGCTGCTGCTGGCCGAGGAGCGGCAGCTGCTGGACGCTGCCTGGGCCGCCGCGCAGTCATTATCCAAGTCTCGCGGTGAGGCGGCGCAAACCCTTGCTCGAGAGGTCGAGAAGCAGCTGGCCGACCTGAACATGGAGGTCGCGCGCTTCGCGGTGGACATCCGCACCCGAGAGGACCACCCTCACCCTAACCCTCTCCCGGTCCTGCGCGGACGGCGAATGGCGGGAGAGGGGACAATTTCGGATGCTCTTCAGCCAACCGGTATCGACGAAGTGGAATTCCTGCTGGCGGCGAACCGAGGCGAGCCACTCCGGCCGCTGGCGCAGGTGGCCAGTGGCGGCGAGGCGTCGCGCCTGATGCTGGCTCTCAAGTCCGTTTTCTCGGCGGCCGACGACACGCCGGTGCTGGTATTCGACGAGATCGAGGTCGGGGTCGGCGCCCGCGGCGGCCACGTCATCGGCCACAAGCTGCGCGCCCTGGCGCAGCACCACCAGGTGCTGTGCATCACCCACCTGGCCCCGGTGGCGGCTCTGGCCGGCGTGCACTTCAAGGTCCGCAAGCTGGATTCCGGAGACCGCACGGGAACCACAGTGGAGCGCCTGCAAGGCGAAGCCCGCGTCGAAGAGCTGGCCGAAATGTTGGCCGGCAGGCCCATCGGCGAGCCAGCCCGCGCCAGCGCTCGCGAGCTGCTGGCCGGAAACGGGGGCGCCCTCACCTAGCCTCTCCCAGTCCTACGCGGACGGCGAAAGCGGTAGGAGAGGAACCGGCCGCTGCTGAGCGGTTCTATAATCCGGCGGATGGCAGTCGCCCCCAGCGAGGTTGTCCACCGGCCAAAGAGGTGGAAGCTCGCGGACCTGCCTCCGCGGGACTTCGTCGAGGCCCTTTCCGACGTCCATCAGCTCAAACTGCGGCTGTTGTATAACCGCGGCTTCCGCGAACCTGAGCTCATCCGCCGCCATCACGAAGCCAGCTTCGAAGACCTGCACGATCCCTTCCTGATGCCCGCTATGAGCGTGGCGGTCGAGCGCCTCGCCCGGGCGGCGGCGCTGGGCGAGCTGGTGGCCATCTACGGCGACTTTGACGCCGACGGCGTGACCGGCTCGACCATCCTCGAGCGCGCGCTCACGGCCGTCGGCATCCGCACGCGCAGTTACATCCCCAAGCGCCTCGACGAGGGCTATGGCCTGCACGCCGCCGCCATCGACAAGCTGGCCGAGGAAGGCGCGCGGATCATCATCACCATCGACTGCGGCATCACTTCCGTGCCCGAGATCGCGCAGGCGCAAGGGCTGGGAGTGGACGTGATCGTGTGCGATCATCACAAGCTGCCGGATCAGCTGCCGCCGGCGCTGGCGCTGTTGCACCCCGGTCTGGGCGGCTATCCCTTCCAGCATCTGTGCGCGGCCGGCGTGTGCTTCAAACTGGCCCAGGCGCTGTACGTGGGAGCCGGGAGCCGGGAGCCGGGCGTCGGGGCGTTAGACCCGCGTGAGCTGACTCATTTTGCCGCCGTAGGCACACTGGCCGACATGGTGCCGCTGTCCGGTGAGAACCGCGTGCTGGTAAAGCACGGGCTGGAGAAGCTGCGCCGGCAGCCCGGCCTCGGCTTGAACGCGATGATCGAGCTGGCCGGCATCGAGCGGCAGCGGCTGACCTGCAGCGACGTCAGCTTCACCCTGGCGCCGCACATCAATGCGTCGGGCCGGCTGGACGACGCCGGCCTGGCCTTCCGGCTCATGACCACTACGGACGAGGACGAGGCGGCCGAGCTGGCGGCGCGGCTGCGCAGCCTGAACGAGGAGCGCCAGCGCCTCACGCGCGAGGTCCTTAAGGCCGCGCGCGAGCAGGTGCGCGCCCAGCAGCCTGATCAATTGGCCTATGTGGTCGGCGGCGAAGGCTGGCCGCCCGGCGTGGTTGGGCTGGTCGCCGGCAAGCTTGTTGAGGAGACCGGCAAGCCAGCGTTCGTGATGGAGCTGGGCGACGAAGTGTGCCGCGGCTCGGCGCGGGGCGTGGCCGGGTTCGATTTGGTGGAGGCCATGAGCGCCTGCCGGGATATGCTGACGCGCTTTGGCGGGCACCCGCGAGCGGCCGGTTTCACGCTGCGGCGCGAGGCGTTTGGCGACTTTGCTCACGCAATCGTGGAGATTGCGAACGCTACACTGTCGAAACAGGACCTCGAACCAGTCCTGGTGATCGATTCCGAGTTGAGGATGCGACATCTGAACTGGGATATCTATCGCGTGGTCCAGGAAGTGGGACCGTTCGGGATGGGTAACCCGACACCAACGTTTCTGATACCAGGGCTGCGCGTCGCCGATGCCCGCTGCACGCCCCGGGATCACCTGCGCATGAAAGTTCGCTCAGACGATGGCGCCACGGTCGATGCCTTCGGCTTCGGCCTGGGCCACTGCGCCGATTGGGTGGCGGACCAGGGTCGGGTGGACGTGGTATTCGAGCTGAGCAGCTCCTCCTTCAGCGGGTTCGAGTCGCTGGAGATGCGAGTACGCGATTTGCGAGAGGCTAACCCTCTCCCCTGCCCTCTCCCAGAGGGAGAGGGAGTCTAAGCGTTATGGCTGTCGCCATCCTCACCGCCATTCCCGAGCTGGTCGAGAAGGTCTGCCGGTATTACCCGCAGGCCGATGTCGAGCTGCTGGAGCGGACGTACGATTTCGCGCGCCGGGCGCACGGCGACCAGACGCGTGTATCCGGTGAGCCCTACGTACAGCACCCGTATGCCACCGCCTGCATCCTGGCCGACATGCAGCTCGACCTGCCCAGCATCTGCGCCGCGCTGCTGCACGACGTGCCGGAGGACACGGACGTCACGCTGGAGGAGATCGACCAGGAGTTCGGTCCCGAGATCGCCCGGCTGGTGGATGGCGTTACCAAGCTGAGCCGCATCAGCTGGGACACGCTGGAGGAGAAACAGGCAGAGAACCTGCGCAAGATGTTCCTGGCGATGGCCGAGGACGCCCGCGTGGTCCTCATCAAACTGGCCGACCGCCTCCACAATATGCGAACGCTGGCGCCGCTGCCCGAAGATAAGCGGCGCAAGATTTCTCAGGAGACGCTTGACATCTTTGCGCCCCTGGCGCATCGCCTCGGCATCTGGGAGTTCAAGTGGGAGCTGGAAGACCTGGCCTTCCAGTACCTGGAGCCGGGGCGCTACCGCGAGATCACCGGCCTGCTGGCCAGCCGCCGCGGCGAGCGCGAGGATTACATCGATACTGCCATGGCTGCCCTCAAGGTGGAGCTCGAGCGGCTGCACATCAAAGCCGACGTCAAGGGCCGGCCCAAGCACATCTACAGCATCGCCCGCAAAGTGGACCGCCAGGGCAGCCTCGACTTCAGCCGCATCTACGACCTGCTGGCGGTGCGCGTCCTGGTGGACGAGGTCAAGGACTGCTATGGCGCCATCGGCGTCATCCACTCGCTGTGGAAGCCGATCCCGGGGCGGTTCAAAGACTACATCGCGATGCCCAAGCCGAACGGCTACCAGAGCCTGCACACCACGGTGTTCTTCGACGGCCAGCCCCTGGAGGTCCAGGTGCGCACCTGGGACATGCACCGCATTGCCGAATACGGCTTCGCCGCGCACTGGCGTTATAAGGAAGGCGGCGCTGTCGACGCCGATTTCGACGCCAAGCTGGCCACCTTGCGTGGCTTGCTGGACTGGCAGCGCGACGTGTCCGCGGGCGAGTTCGTCGAGTCGGTCAAGATCGACCTGTTTCAGGACCAGATCTTCGTGTTCACCCCCCGCGGCGAGGTCAAGACGCTGCCGTCCCGGTCCACGCCGGTGGACTTCGCCTACCGGGTCCACACCGACGTCGGCAACCACTGCGTCGGCACCAAGGTCAATGGCAAGCTGGTGTCGCTGGACACGCATCTGCACAACGGCGACATCGTCGAGGTCCTGACCAGCAAGGCTTCTAAAGGGCCCAGCCGGGACTGGATGGACATCGTCCGCACGCCCGGCGCGCGGGAGAAGATCCGGCAATGGTTCAAGCGCCAGGAGCGCGACGAGAACATTGTGCGGGGCAAAGAGCTGCTGGACAAGGAGCTGCGGCGGCTGGCCGGCCAGAGCCTGGCCGCGGTGGGCGATCGCATGCCGGCTGTGGCTGAGGCGATGCACTACAAGGTTCTGGACGAGCTGTACGCGGCCATCGGCTACGGCGCGGCCACGCCGGCGCAGGTGATCACCCGGCTTGGCTTCCGCGAGGAGCAGCCCCTTGTGGTTCCCAGCGAGGAGCAGACTCCCAGCAAGAGCACCTCGACCTCGGCCATCACCGTCAAGGGCGTGGGCGACCTGCTGACCCGGCTGGCCAACTGCTGCAAACCTGTACCGGGCGACGAGATCCTCGGCTTCATCACCCGCGGCCGGGGCATCACCGTCCACCGCGAGGACTGCTTCAGCATCAAGAACGAGGACGAGCGCGAGCGGCTGGGGAAGGTGGAGTGGGCCCAGAGCAAGAAGAGCCTGTACCCGGTACGCGTCCGTGTCGAGGCCTGGGACCGCGAGGGCTTGCTGCGCGACATGGCGACGGTCATCGCCGAGGAAAAGATCTCGCTGGTGGCCGCCAGCGCCACGGCCCATGCCGACCAGACGGCGACGTTGACGGCCACGATCAACATCAGCGATCTGGATCAGCTCAGCCGGCTGTTCAGCAAGCTGGAGCGGATCAAGGACGTGCTTTCCGCCCACCGCGACAACGCCACCCTCGCCTCGGCCTGAGCTTGCAAAGGACCTGACCTGTGGCGGCAGTGGCAGCTGTTCAACGTGCGCTACATCGTGAGCCAGCGTCCGCTGACGGGCGACGGCATCGCCGAGGTGCCCGGCATCGCCGACGGGGCTGTCCACCTGTATAAGATGCAGTTCCCGCTGCCGCGGGCCTACATGGTCTGGAAGGCGACTGTGGCCGGCTCTCCGGCCGACGCCCTCAAGGCGACGCTCGACCCCGGGTTTGATCCGGGCTCGACGGCGGTCCTCGAGCCGCCAAGGCCAGTGCGGCCGGGCTCGACGATGCTGCTGACACGCAGGTTATGGCCGAGGCGATTCGGGAGGCTCCGTGTGTCCTGCTCACTAGTGACCCAAGCGACATGCGGGCATTGGCCGATGGACGAATCGACGTCCGTATCGTGGCCATCTAACAGCGGCGTTAGAATCGGCGGCGGTGGACTACGGGCAGGTTGTTGAGGCGCTTGACGGCGAGATCGCTGGGTTTGTGGAGACGGTGCGCGGCGCGGACATGGCCGCGGCGGTGGCGGGCTGTCCGCCGTGGGACGTTGCCGAGCTGATCCGGCACGTCGGGGCTATTCACCGCTGGTCGGGGCAGATGGTGGCTAAGCGGGCGCAGCAGCGGCTGTCGTTTCGGGAGGTCGAGCTGGGTCTGCCGGCGGATGCGAACGACTACCCCGACTGGCTGGCGGCGGGCGGGGAGCAATTGGTCGCCACGCTGCGGGCGGCGGATCCGGATGCGCCGATGTGGGCTTGGGGCGCGGACCAGCACGCGCGGTTTTGGGCGCGGCGGCAGTTGTTCGAGACGACCATCCACCATGCCGATGCACAGCTCGCGCTCGCGCAGGAGCCGAACATTGAGGCCGCGACGGCGGTTGAAGGCATCGACGAGTTTTTGGAGAATTTGCCGTACGCCGCCTCCTTTGCCCCCCATGTCAAGGAGCTGCGGGGGAGCGGGGAGTCGCTGCACCTCCACTGCACCGACGCGGATGGGGAGTGGATGATCCAGTTGAAGCCGGACGGCTTTGGCTGGGAGCACGGCCACGGCAAGGGCAGTGTGGCCGTCCGAGGCGGCGCGGCCGATCTGCTGCTGCTGACGTACGGCCGGCTGAAGGCCGACGACCCTCGGTTCCAGCGCTTTGGCGACGAGGGCGTGCTGGGACGCTGGCTGGCGAACGCCCACATCTAGCCGCGGAACACCCAGGCTCTAGCGAGCGGCGGTAACCTCTTTTCGGGCCGCCTCGCTCGAGGGCCCATCACCAGGGCGCGCGGCTCCCAGGCGTTGTTCATGCCAGTAAGGCACGCTGATGACCACGGTGCGCGGCCGGAACAGCAAGGCAGCTTTGAGGCCGAGGGCGCTGTGGTTGTGGAGCAAGTGCTCGTACCAGTGCTGGGGCACGAACTCCGGAAGCACCACCGTGACCACTGCGTCCGGATCGGTGGCGGCCGCCGCGTCGATGTAGGCCAACAAGGGCCGCGTGAGGGCGCGGTAGGGCGACTCGATGCACACCAAGCGAATGTCCCGGTCTTCCTTCTCCCAGCGATCGGCCAGCTCCGACCCGTCCACGTCCATGGTGACGTGCACCCCTGTCAGGTCGTCCCCCTCGGCAAAGATGGAGCGGGCAAAGGCCAGGGTACGCTCCGTGACCGCGTCCAGCTTGGCGATCGGAATGATGATGACCTTGCGGAAGCGGTGGACCGGACGGATCTGCTCGTTGGTTAAACGCGCGACATAGTCGTAATGCTTCTTGATGCCGAGCATGAGGAAGATCAAGATGGGAATGATAAGCAGGACGATCCACGCGCCGAGGGCAAACTTGGCCACGCCGACGACTATCGCGACGATACCTGTGCAAACGGCGCCTACCCCGTTGAAGCCAGCGCGCCATTTCCAGCCGCGCTCTTCATGTCTGAGCCTCCACCAGTGCTTGACCATGCCGGTCTGGCTCAAGGTGAAGGCCACGAATACACCGACGGTGTACAGCGGAATCAGGCTATCGACGCTGCCGCCGAATGCCACGATGAGGATGGCGGCCACCGCCGCGAGCACCACGATGCCCGTGTTGAAGGCCAGGCGATCGCCGCGGTGGGCGAACTGGTGGGGCATATAACCGTTGCGCGCCAGGATCGAGGAAAGCCTGGGGAAATCAGCGAAGGCGGTGTTGGCCGCCAGGACCAGCAGCAGCGCCGTCGAGATCTGGACCAGGTAGTGGTAGGGAGTGCCTTCTCCTACCAGAGTCGCCGTCAGCACGCTCACGACGGTCTGCTCCTCAGAGGGGTCGGGGATGATGCCCAGCTTGCCGACCAGGAAGCTCATGCCCAGGAAGATGGACCCGAAGAAGCTGCCCATGAGGATGAGCACGATGCGGGCATTGTGCGACTCCGGCGGTTTGAAGGCCGGGATGCCGTTCGACACCGCCTCCACCCCGGTGAGGGCCACGGACCCTGAAGCGAACGCCCGCAGCAGCAGCAGCAGGCCTAGTGCTTCGACTGCCTGCGTTTGGGCTTGCCAGGCAGCTGGCGGCGTGTACGCGGGAAGTGTGCCGTTTGCATAGCGGAAGAGCCCGTAGCCAAGCAGTCCGAAGATTGCAAACAAGTAGACGTAGGTCGGCGTAGCGAAAATGGTGGCGCTCTCGCGGATACCGCGCAAGTTGCCCAGGCACAGCAGTCCCACAAAGCCAACGCCAATGACGATGCGGTAGTCGAACATGCCCGAGAAGATCGAGGTGAGCGCCTGCACTCCGGCAGCAATCGATACTGACACCGTCAGCACGTAATCGGTGAGCAGTGCGCCGGCGGCAATCAGGCCCGGCACCGGGCCTAGATTGTCGTTGGCCACGATGAACGAGCCGCCGCCATTTGGGTAGGCGTACAGCGTCTGCTGGTAACTGGCTACGACAATGGCCAGCACCACGCAAATCACAATGGTGATGGGCATCGTGAGGGTCAACAGGCCGGTGCCCGCCAGCACCAGCACGCGCATGATCTCCTCGGTTGCGTACGCGGACGAGGAGATGTTGTCCGAGGCGAATACCGCCAGGCCCTTGAGAACGTTCACCCGCTCGTGGATTTCCTGGACGGATGGGATCCTCGGACCGATGAGGACGCGCCTGCATACGTCCAGCGCCTTGCCGAGCGGCGTCGTGGGCCGCAGCACCTCTTCTCGGGCGACCAAATTCTCGCCGGTCGTCGTTTGGAACGACGGGTTGCGGGTCACCCGGACATAGTGGCTGCCCGGCTTTGAGCCGCGGATGATTTCCTTAACTCGAAGATCCATTCCCTTCCCAGCCGCTACGAATCGTGGTGCGACGCCACACGCTCGTCGCTCGCCTCGACTGTCTGGAGATCCACGACGTCCAGCCGCGTCTCCACATCGACAGTCGGGGCGGGGAGGCCCAGCCGTGCCTTGACGTCCCACAGCATGAAGTGGAGATGCTTCTCGAACATCTCACGGCTGCAGCCAGGGCCCAGCACCACGCGGACGGCGGCTTTCTCTCGCGCCGCCAGCCGGACCGCGGTCTGAAAGACCTCCTTGTCGTTGTCGGCGCCGTTGAGCACGACGGTGATTCGAGGTATGCCCACCACGACCTACGCTAGGCAGCCGGCATACGGAAAGTGTGAGGAAGACTGCCTCACACCATCAGGATTTTGTGGGAATCATCGGCCAAGCCGTAGCTGTTTGACAGCACCCCGCTGGCTGGCGTACGATTCGGGCACTCTCGGCCGAGGAGTGCTACGCACCATGACGTTCAGGCGTCTGATCACGTGTCTCATGGGGCTGATGGTGGTCGTCGCGACAAGCTGCGGCGGGGCTGCCAGCGCGCCCCCGAGCAAGCAGCTCGGGAAGTTCAAGGTGGGCGCTTCGGCCATCAACAGCAGCCTACTGCCCATTCAGCTGGGCGCCGACCTGGGCCTGTACGACAAGTACGGAGCCAGTGTCCAATTCGGTGCGACCGGAGTCGGCAACACCACCATCGCCGCGATGGAATCGGGAGAGGTCGCCGCCGCCTTCATCAATCCCTCCAACGTCGCGGAGGCCGTGGCCGCCGGCTCCGACATCCGCTCAGTCATGAGCGTCGCCGCCCGCTCGTCCTATCTGCTGGTGACAACTCCGGACATCAACAAGGTAGAGGACCTCGCAGGCAAGTCCTTCGCCATCGCCAACCCGGGGGGCCTGGCGTCGACCGTGGCGGAAGTCTTCCTGGGCCAATATGGTCTCAAGAACGGCACCAACATTACGCTCCTCAACCTGGGGACCGAGCCAGAGCGCATCCAGGCGCTACAGTCCGGCCAGGTGCAGGGCACCATCATCAACCCGGCGTTTCGGGGAAAGATCGGCAACTTAAAGGTCATCTTGGACCTGCGTGACGTGGACCTCGGTTTCCCCGGCGGGGCCCTGGCGATGTCTCAAAAGTTCATGAAGTCGCAACCGGCAGCGGCCGACGCCCTGGTTACAGGCACCTGGGATGGCATCAAACTCGTGGTCGACCGCGCCCAAAAGGACAAGGTAGTGGCGGGGCTGCAGAAGTACCTCCGCCTCGATGGTCCTCAAGCCGAAAGGGCCTACGAGGAGCTGCAGAAGGACTTCCAGGGCGCGCTGCCGCCGAAGTTGGATCCAAAAGGCGTGGGCAAGATGATCGACTTCCTGGCCAAGAGCAACCCCAGCGTCGCGAAGGTGACCCCTGAGGGCGTCATCGACAGCTCGATCGTCGACAGGCTCCTGGCTCAGGGGTACAAGTAAGGACCTCTAGACTTTCACGCCCATTCCGTACAACGCCGCGCAGTTGTCCCACAGGATCTTCTGTTTGTCCTCGTCGCTGATCGGCAGCTCGAGGAAGGTATCCACCGAATGGGGGTATCTCGCGTCCGAGTGCGGGAAGTCAGTCGAGAACACGATGTTGCGGCTGCCCAGCGCCTCGATGGTGTACTTGACAGCGGTTTCGTCGCAGTCCACCGACACGTAAGCCTGGCGCTTGAAGTACTCGCTGGGCAGCATCTTCATCTCGGCCGACCGCGGCCACAAGTCGCCGAACAGATCCCAGTGCTCGTCCAAGCGCCACAACAGCCATTGCAGCCAGGAGCAATTGCCCTCGAGGAAGGCGACCCGCAGCCTGGGGTGCCGCTCCAGCACGCCGCCGGCGCAGATGGCGCCCAAGGCCAGCATCTGCTCCATGGGATGCGAGAAGGCGTGCCGCAGCATGAATGAATCGAACAGCTCGCCCGCGAACGGCGCTCCGGAGCCGCCCGCTTCGTGGAAGCCGAGCGGGACGTCGAGCTCCTCGAGCACGGACCACAACGGGTCGTAGTACGGCTCGTACCAGTTTTGTCCGTTCACCAGGTTGGCTCGCAGAAAGACGCCGCCAAAGCCCAGCTCCTTGACGGCGCGGCGGGTTTCAGACACTGCGTCGTCGACGTCGAAGGGTGAGATCATGGCCACGCCAAGCAGCCGCTGGGGGTCGGCCTGGCAATAATCGTACAGCCAATTGTTGAAGCCGCGAGACAGCGCCGCGGCTAAGGCCGGATCCATGCCCGGCTCGGCGACGGTGCGGAGGCCCCGGCTGGGGTAGAGGAAGGCGATGTCGACGCCCTCGACGTCCATGGCCTCCAGGTGCGCCTGAGCGGACCAGCCCCGCTCGTAATAGGAAAGATAGCGCTCCTGGTCCTTGCGGAAACTCTCGCCCATCGGGGCGGCTACCGGAGTGTGCTGGCCCCAAGGATGGCCGTTGGGGTGGAGCATGGACAGATCCGTCACGCCGTTCTGAGTGCCAATCGGCGCCAGGTGTTTGAACGGGGCGTCGACGTAGCGCTGCCACAGGTCGGGCGGCTCCTCCAGGTGAAGGTCGCTGTCGAGAATGCGGAAACCCTTCTTGGCCAATCCAGCTCTCCTTACGGTTGTTGGCAACAGCATATCCTTCGCTTTGGTTGGAATGCCAATAACCCGCAAGCTTCTGATCGACCTGCTGCTCAGCGCGACGACGGTGGCTGTTATCAGCGGCGGGATTGGGGCGGTGCTGTCGCGCTGGCAGGTGGGGCCGCTGGCGGTGGTGTACATCCTGGGCATCCTGTGGCTGGCGGCGGCGCGCGGACGGACGGCGGCACTGCTGGCTGCGTTCGAAGCCTTCCTGGTGTACGACTGGTTCTTCGTGCCGCCCTATCACACGCTGGACGTGGAGCAGCCGCAGGAATGGCTGGAGCTGGGCATCTTCCTGGTTGTGGCGCTGGTGGCCGGACAAGCCTACGCGCTGCAGCGCCGGCAGGCGATCGAGGCGGCCGAGCACGACCGCCATACGCAGCTGCTGTACGAGCTCAGCACGGAGCTGACCGTCCAGGAGAAGCTGGGCAGCATGTTCGACCGCATGCTGGCGACCTTGGCCCAGGGCCTGGGGTTATCGGGCTTGCGGCTGTATGTGTGGCGGGAGGGCGTGCGGGAGCTATCCGGCGGAGTCGAGGCCGCCAGCGACAGCGTGTCCGAGCCGGCGATCAGCGTGTACCGGGTGCCGTGCCGGATCGGCGAGCACGAGCTGGCGGAGATGGAGGTGTTCCAGAAGTCCGACGGCCAGTCCCTGACCGAGGACGACCTGCGCGTGCTGCAAGGTTTCGGCAACCAGCTGGCCAACGCCCTGGAGCGGCGGCGGCTGGAGAAGGAGGAACAGCTCAACCAAGTGCTGGCCGAGGCCAACCGGGCCAAGAGCAGCCTGCTGGCCGCGGTGTCGCACGACCTGCGGACGCCGCTGGCGGCAATCAAAGCCTCGGCGACGAGCTTGCTGCAGGCCGGCGCCGACTTCGACGAAGCCGAGCGCCGAGAGTTCCTGGCCGCGGTCAACCGCGAGGCCGACCGGCTGGACCGGCTCGTCCGCAACCTGTTGGACATGTCGCGCATCGAGTCCGGCGCGCTGGCGCCGCGGCTGGAGTGGCACAACCTGAGCGAGATCGCCGCGGACGTCATCGACCGGCTGCAGCCGGTCAGCGACGGCCACGAGCTGCGGCTGGTAGCCGAGGACCGGGAGTTCCTAGCGCACGTGGATTACGTCCAGATGTCACAGGTGCTGACCAACCTAGTGGACAATGCGATCCGGCACGGAGCGCCAGGGGCGTCGATCCGAGTATGCGTGGCCGACGGGCAGGTGTGGGTGGAGAACCACGGGCGGCAGCTCAGCGAAGAAGAGCACGAGCACATCTTCGACCGGTTCTACCGAGGCGAGGGGCTGGCCTCGGGCACGGGCTTGGGGCTGGCCATCGCCAAGGGAGTGGTCGAGGCGCACGGTGGGCGCATCTGGGTGGAGAACACGGCTGACGGGATGGGGTTTCACGTGGAGTTGGCCGGGGCTGAGGAGCCGGTGGGTGGCCTCGCAGGCACCGTGGGTGCGGATTCTTCGCTGCGCTCTGAATGACAAAGGGAACATGAGCCGCATCCTGGTGGTCGACGATGCGCCTGAGATCCGGAATCTCTTGAAACGCACGCTGACCGGGCATGGCCACGCCGTGGAGCTGGCGGAGGATGGGCTGCAGGGCGTCGACAAGGCGCGGAGCTGGGAACCCGACATTGTCCTGCTGGATTTGGCCATGCCGCGCATGGGCGGACTGAGCGCCTGCCAGCATATCCGCGAGTTCTCGCAGGCGCCAATCATCGTCCTGTCGGTCATGGGCGAGGAGCAGGACAAGGTACGCGTGCTGGACGCGGGCGCCGACGACTACATCACCAAGCCATTTGGGGTGGAGGAGCTGCTGGCGCGTATCCGGGTGGCGCTGAGGCGCAGCGCCGGGGCGCCTACGCCGTCAGTGTTCTCGTGCGATGGACTGGCGGTGGACCTCGACGCGAGGCGGGTCACGGTGGATGGGCAGGACGTCCACCTGACGCCAATCGAGTACTCGGTGTTGAGCTACCTGGTGCGCAACGCCGGGCGGGTGCTGACGCACACGCAAATCCTGTCGCACGCCTGGGGGCCGGAGTATACGGGCGAGCTGCAGTACCTGCGCTCGTTCGTCGGGCAGCTGCGCAAGAAGCTTGGCGACAGCGCGGCCCGGCCACACTTTGTGCTGACGGAACCGGGGGTCGGGTATAGGTTGAGGAGCCCGGACTGGGGGGCGTGAGGTCTGGATGGATTACTTCTTGAAGATGCCGTTCCAGGCTTTGGCCACCTCGGGGAAGGTGGTCCGGATGTCGTCGGTGGTGTAGGACCAGACCTTGGCGGTATCAGGCGGTGAGAACCACGGCTCGCTCTTGATCTTGCGATTGTCGGGCACGCCTTTGCGGTCGGGCAGGCCGCCCTGGGCAACATAGGTGGCCAGTGAAGGCAGGCTGAAGAGGTACTCGGTGAACACTTTGGCCGCGTTGGGGTTAGGCGCCTTGGCGGCGATGAACTCCACCAGCGGCAGGGCCAGCACCGGCTCAGGATAAGCCCAGTGGATGGGCGCGCCCTTGTCCCACTTGGCCTCCATGGTTTCGGCGCTCAGGCCGGCGGCGACGTCGGCCTCGCCCGAGATGATGGCGTCGGCAATCGGCGGCGAGCCGGGGTAGAGGTTGTAGCTGCTGGCCATCTTCTGCCACAGACTGGTGCCGAACTGCTTGTACTCGAAGGTGTACAGCACCTGCAGCGAGCCGCCGCTGATGTCGCTGTTGAGGGCGTACTTCTTGCCTTGCAAGCGGGCGTCGCCTAAGCCGTCCCACTTGGCGAACATGGCTTTGGCTTCGGCGTCCTTGATCTTGTCGGGGTTCCAGCCGATGCCCATGACCGAGGAATAATGAGAGTGGACGTAGCCGGGCACGGTATGGCTGGGCGGGATCTCGCTGGCGGGACCGGGCGTGTAGGCCATGACGAAGCCATCCTTTTGGGCTTGCGCGGCAGCCGGCAGGGAGGTGATGGACACGACGTCGACGAGGTACTTGCCGGCCTTGTATTCGCTGTTGAAGCGCTCGACCAGGTTGCCGCCGCTGAGGGTCACGCTCTCGACGTTGATGAACGGGAACTGCTTCCGGAACTCGGCCAGCATGGCGTCGTCGGAGCCGGTTTGGCCGTGGTAGAAGACGAACTTGCCTTCGGCTTTGGCGGCTTTCAAGAGGTCGAGCGTGACGGCGGGCATGTTGGCCTTGGCGTACTCGAAGGCTTTCTGAACCTCGGCATCGGGCGCGCTTCCCGCGCTGGTGCTCGAGCCTCCGCCGCAGGCGGCCAGGAGGACGGCGGCGCCGGCGTAGAGCGTGGACCGCAGGAATTGGCGACGGGTGGTCATGCCGCACATCATGTCATTCTGAGAGCACAGCCATCCCGGTGATGCGCGGGCAGGATGCCCGCGCCACCCTCAGCTTGAGGGTGGACTGCAGGAATTGGCGACGGGTGGTCATGCCGTACATCATGTCATTCTGAGAGCACAGCCATCCCGGTGATGCGCGGGCAGGATGCCC
>DAIUFO010000010.1:0-1079 GCA_036844545.1 Chloroflexota bacterium | reverse complement strand
GCGCCACCCTCAGCTTGAGGGCAGGCAGATCACGTCTTCGGGGGGGATGCGGACGTGGGCCTCCTGGCCTGGCTGCCAGGCCAGCGCCGTTTCTTCGAGGCGCAGCTCTTGGTTGTTGAGCGCCACGACGTACTCGGCTCTCGCGCCCAGGTAGAGGCGCTGGCGGATGCTCACCGGCCAGCAGTTGTCGCCCTCGACGACGGTGGGACTGAGCCGCAGCAGCTCGCCGCGGAGGACGAGCGTCACGGTGTCGCCGGGCTGAGCACCGGCCGGCAGCCGGCAGCGGACGAGCTGGCCGTGGCAGTCGACCTCGCCGGGGCGGACCACGGTAGCGGCGAGGAAGTTGCCGCCGCCCATGAAGTCGGCGGCGAAGAGGCTGGCCGGCCGGGCGAACAGCTCTTCGGGCGTACCCTGTTGGACGATCTGGCCTTCGTTCATGAGCACGATGCGGTCGCAGATGGCCATGGCCTCGGTGCGGTCGTGGGTGACGTACACAGCGGTGACGCCGAGCTGGCTCAGGATGGCCTTGAGCTCGCCGCGCATGTGGGCCCGGAGCTTGGCGTCGAGGTTTGACAGCGGCTCGTCGAACAGCAAGATCTTGGGGCGAGCCACGATGCCGCGAGCGACGGCGACGCGCTGCTGCTGCCCGCCGGAGAGCTGGGCCGGCAGGCGCTGGTCGAAACCGCTGAGGCCGACCAGCTCCAGGGTGGCCTGGACTTTGGCCCGGACTTCGGCCCGGGCGAAGCCGCGGACCTCGAGCGGATAGGCCACGTTGCCGAACACGGTCATGTGCGGCCACAGCGCGTACGACTGGAAGACCATGCCGATGTCGCGCTTCTCCGGAGGCAAGCTCACGTTCTTGCCGGCAACGAGCTGGCCGCCGATATGGATCTCGCCGGCGGTAGGGTCTTCCAGGCCCGCGATGCACTTCAAGGTGGTGGTCTTGCCGCAGCCGGAAGGTCCCAGCAGCGCCACCGCCTGGCCGCTCTCGACGGTGAGGGACATGCCAGCGACAGCTTCGGTGCGGTCGAAGCGCTTGACCAGGTTGGAGAGGCGAATCTGGGACATGCCGGGAGGGC